>JAISKQ010000311.1 GCA_031260865.1 Prevotella sp. | reverse complement strand
TTCAACGAATTTCGCGTGTGTATAACTATCGGTAAATCAAGAGCCAGACTCCATTTCAACTGCTCTTCAAAGACTATTTGCTGTTCTTTAAAAAACGTTTTGTCCCAATACAAATCTATTCCAATTTCGCCAATGGCATAAAACTTATGTTTCAATATAACTTTTTCTATTTCAGACAGTTCAGTTAAATAATCCTCTTTTACGCTTGTAGGATGCAATCCCATCATCGGGAAAGCGAAGTCGGGATAGTCATCACAAGTCTTCATCAGACGTTCGATGCTCGAAGTGTCTTCATTCGGAAGAAATACCGCTTTCACTCCGGCATCTTTAGCGTTTCGGATTACGTCCGAACGATCCGAATCAAATTCTTCTGAATATATATGTGAATGAGTATCAATTATTTGCATAAATCAAGTTTTTCTTTGCATCAATATATCACTGACACTGTACAGTTCTTTAAGCAAACTTTTATCTGCTTTCAGAAGTTCCAATTCTTCTAACGCCATTTTATAAAAATAATTCATTTTATTTTGCGTTATATCCTTTATATTTAATTGATTATATATTTCAGTAAAACATTTTATCTTTTCGGAAGGAGCAAACTTATTGGGCGTCTCATGAAATTGTTCCATCATTTTTAATTGTTCTTTATCGGCAAGTTTAAGTGCATTGATAAGCAAAAACGTTTTTTTGTTACAAAGAATATCCCCTCCGATGCTTTTGCCGAAAGTTTTCTCATCGCCGTAAACATCAAGCAAATCGTCTTGAAGTTGAAAAGCAAGCCCGATATAATTGCCGAAACGATAGAGATGTTCGGCGTCTTCGTCGGAAGCGCCGCCGATTATAGCGCCTGCTTTAAGACAACACGCTATTAGAACAGCCGTTTTAAGCCTTATCATCTCAATATATTCATCTTCCGAGACATCGTTTCGCCTTTCAAATTCCATGTCATATTGTTGTCCGCAACATATTTCGAGCGCTGTTTGCGAAAATAAATCAAGTATTTTCTTTAAATATCCGGCAGGAGTTTCTCCAACTAACTGATAAGCAGCGATAAGCATTGCATCGCCGGACAGGATGGCGGTATTCGTATTCCATTTTTTATGAACGGTCGGCTTATTGCGTCTTTTATCAGCCTCGTCCATAAGATCATCGTGCAATAACGTGAAATTATGAAACACTTCAAGCCCCATCGCTATCTTTACGGCATTCTCTATGTTTTCGTCATAGATATTGCAAGCCATAAACGTCAGCGCCGGACGAATCCGTTTACCGCCTAACGACAGAGTATATTCAATCGGTTCGAAAAGACTTCTTGGCTTCTCGTTAAAATAAATCTTACTTATTTCCGTTTCTACTTTTGTGAGTACTTGTTCGTAAGTCAACATGATTACTTTTCTTACTTTTTTAAGGTGCAAAAGTATAAATTATTTTTTATTTACTAACTTTGTATTCGTATTTTAAATTAAATTTAACTATAAATGAGATATTTAAGTATATTATTTTTTATTTTTTTACCTGTAATGATTTATAGTCAGGACGGTAATGATTCTTATGATTTCCTGAGACTGCCTTCATCGGCGCATATCGGCGCTCTGGGGGGCTATAACGTATCAATCGTGGAACGCGATCCTTCGACGGTTTTCCATAATCCGGCATTGCTTGGCGGTGAAATGGACGGAATGATCAATGTCAACTATCTGAATTACATATCCGACATAAACGCAGGTAGCGCTATTTTTACAAAGGCGATAAAAGAACGGGGAGCCTTAGCGGTAGGAGTAACTTACATCAACTACGGAACATTTAAAGAAGCTTCTCCGGAGGATGTCGTGCTCGGAACATTTTCGGCTCAGGACATGGCTCTGCAAGCGACTTATTCTTACGACCTGTCTGATAAATGGCGTGGCGGTTTGTCTTTAAAAGCGCTCTATTCGACATTAGCCGACTATTCATCTTTCGGTTTAGCGGTTGATGCGGGTTTAAGCTATTTCGATCCGGAAAAAGATTTGGCTTTCGGCTTGGTACTTAATAATATAGGCGCACAATTAAAGGCGTATGATACCGAACGCCAAAAAACACCTTGGGATATTCGGATGGGACTTACATGGCGACTTGCTCATGCGCCTTTTAGAATCTCTGTGACAGGTATGTATTTGAATCGTTGGAAATTGAATTATATAGATAAGACAACAACCGAAAACGATGATAACTTTATTCAAACTGCCTTCAAACACTTGGTTTTCGGAATTGATTTCGTGCCTTCGGATAATTTTTGGGTGGGAGCCGGATTTAATCCTAAGACAAATGCAGATATGAAACTGATGGAAGGAAACGGACTTGGCGGCTTTTCGGCAGGAGCCGGATTTAAGGTTTCGCGTTTCAATGTGGGCGTTTCTTATGCAAAATATCACCCCTCCGCTTCGTCCCTGATGGTGAGCGTGGCAATAAGGCTTTCGAACGAAGAATTATAAGTGTATGAAAAAAATAACAGTTGCAATAGACGGAGTCTCGTCAAGCGGTAAAAGTTCTATGGCTAAGGAACTTGCGAAAAAAGTCGGCTATAAATATATTGATACAGGAGCCATGTATAGAGCTGTTACGCTTTATGCCATGAGAAAGGGTTTTATAGATGATATTGAAAAACTTGAAAATGAGCTTAATAGCATTAAAATAAATTTTGATGTAAACCGGATTACCGGAAAAACGGAAACGATTATTAACGGTGAGAATGTTGAGCGGGAAATTCGTGGAATGGAAGTGTCAAAACGTGTAAGCAAGATAGCCGCTAATCCGGTAGTTAGAAAATATCTTGTTGATATACAGCATAATATAGGCAAAGACAAGGGGATTGTGATGGACGGACGGGATATTGGAACGGTTGTATTTCCCGATGCCGAATTAAAAATATTTGTTACTTCTACTGCCGAAATAAGAGCTACCCGACGATTCAAGGAATTAAAGGAAAAAGGGGAGAGCGCTTCTTATGAAGAGATACTTGAAAATATTAAAAGTCGTGATTATCAAGATATGAACAGAGAGGTTTCGCCTCTCAGAAAGGCTGAAGACGCTATCGAACTTGATAATACCGACATGACAATCGAAGAGCAAAACAAATGGATGTTGGAGTTGTTTAATAAAGTATTAAATGATTGAAATTGAGATAGATGAAGATTCGGGCTTTTGCTTTGGAGTCGTCAATGCGATAGAAAGCGCCGAACGCGAACTGAATAAAGGGATTGTTTTGTACAGTCTTGGAGACCTCGTTCACAACAATCTCGAAATGAAACGTCTGAAACGCAGAGGATTGAAAACAATAGATCACAACGGACTTTCAGAGTTAAGGGATAAAACCGTATTGCTTCGCGCTCATGGGGAACCGCCTTCAACGTACATTACCGCAAAAGAAAAGGGAATTACAATATTAGACGCGACTTGTCCCGTTGTACTTCATCTTCAAAAAAGAATCAAGGAATGTTTTGAAGAAGTTAAAAATACAGATACACAATTGGTTATATATGGAAAAAAAGGTCATGCGGAAGTAAACGGACTTGTCGGGCAAACAAATGGCGCTGCCATTGTGATAGAGAAACATGAAGAGTTGGAACGTCTTGATTTTTCAAAGGAAATCGTTCTTTTTTCTCAAACAACAAAACCGCTTGACGGGTTTGGCGAAATCGTCGAAACCATAAAGTCAAAGATGCACGAAGGCGTGAATTTCAGATATTTCGATACAATATGCCGTCAGGTAGCCAATCGTTTACCTAAAATAAAAGAGTTTGCAGCACGTCATGACCGGATATATTTCGTTTCGGGCGAAAAAAGTTCAAATGGAAAGATGCTTTTTGAAGAATGTAAAAAAACAAATGCCAACACGATTTTCATCTCCGAATCATCGGAAATAAAGGAGCCATTACCGCCTGAAATAAAAACAATAGGCGTATGCGGCGCAACATCGACGCCAAAATGGCTGATGGAAGAGGTCGCGGAACGGTTAAAAAATTTGAATGTGAAAAATAATTAATATTTTATTCGTACCTTTGCACCGCAAATAGGTTTTATAAAATTATAGGTATGTCAGAAATTAAATGTGTTGGAGTATTAACCTCCGGAGGAGATGCACCGGGCATGAATGCTGCGATTCGTGCGGTAACTCGTGCAGCAATTGCGCAGGGAATGAGTGTGAAAGGTATTTATCGAGGCTATAAAGGTCTGATATCTGATGAAATAGAAGATTTTAAGACACAGAATGTAAGTAATATTATACAGCGGGGCGGTACAATTTTAAAGACCGCACGAAGTGACGAGTTTAGAACG
>JAISKQ010000294.1 GCA_031260865.1 Prevotella sp. | reverse complement strand
TAGCCTTTAAGCCCGTAGCGGGTCGGCAGATGAAGTGGGCGTTAAAGCGTTTTTGCTTCCTTTTGCGGCTTTGGGCAAAAGGAAGGCAAGCAATCTGTGATTGCGCGCGGTAAAAATAGCCAACAAAAAAAGAACCAACGCTGTCCGAAAGACAGGACTTCTGAAAACTGTTACTTTTGTCACCTTTTTAAAACATTCGGACATTAACTATTGTATTTCAGCTACTTATAGCAATATTTACTTATACCCTGATCAGTAAGAAAGGAAATCGCTGAATTTATCGAAAGTAAATCTGAACTGTTCGTCAACCTCGTCCGCTATCTTCGGCAAAATAGGAAATGGGTCTTCATGTATGTATTTATACGGATAATCCAGTTCTTCAATGCGGATAGGAATATCCCGCAACGATCCTTGCAGGGTATTGGTCACCTCGTATGTCGGCACAACTTCATCCTTCTTTAAAGTGATGGCGTAGAATTGATTGCTCAATTCCCTGAACCGGGCTTCCCGTTCTTTGGTCAGCGACCTGTAATTCAACATACTTCTGAAGTTATTGCCTTCGGGATGGGTATGCATATAATGCCGCAGGACTTCATCCCGCCTCATGTGGCTTTCAAGGTGTTCCACCACAAACGAGTACAGGCTCACATTGGCTTCACTGTCTAATATAAACTTAGATACGGGGAATAAGCGGTTAAACACGGCTCCGCCACAAAATGTGGCATACTTTGAATTTGCAAAATAACCGTCCTTATTACTCATCATCAGGATTTCGCCTAAGAATGTACCGATGGAATATGAGAAAAAGTCGATGGAAGCATCTTTGGCAATGGCAGGGTGCAGATCCTCTTTGAAATGTTCCACAAAATCAATCACATCATAATATGTTTGCAGTCCCGACCAGATAAATCGCTGAGGCTTATTGTGCAAGCGCGTGCTGATGGCAACATTAGATAAGCTGGAACAGATAATATCCTGATGCCGCTCTTTCCGTTGCTCGCTCACATGGTACATTTCCCGGGTGCTGCTCCATATAGCGGGAGCACGGTTCATGTGAAACGCGATAGGAAACATAACAACCGATTTTCCTGTTTTTTCGACAAGATGTATTGCCCAAGGAAAATATTTGTGCCAGCACTTTTCATTGAATCCATGAAACATAAGGATGATACCCTTTGATTTCATTTCGCCTTTCGGCATAATGATATGATAACGGAACTTTATATTCTCCAGGATTTCGGCGTCCTTTTTATTCAGCATCTTCTGAATGACGTCCGGCTCATAATCCTGCGGCAAGCTTGGTATAAATTCATAGTCATCATTATTCCCCAGTCCTCCCGGCAGGATAAAACGATAATTAGACTCAAATGTATAATTACGCATGACCAACTTGTCGTTTATCTCAATCTCGCCGTCGGTATAATTTTCTATCTTTTTCAGATGATTGAAAGTATCTATATAATTCATATTCTATTTGTTTTCGATCAATAGTTGATGTCCTATCCTGCAATATAAACATTTACGCGGTTCGCAATACTCCCTTTTCAGCTGAATGAGAGCTTGTGAATCCGCCGCGTTATTCAGAGGCATCTTCAACTTGTAGAAGCGTTTTGTTATGCTGTTTCGTTCAGGTTTCAACGTCTCCAAAATCCTCAAAGCCAGGTCGCAATGTATTTCGCTGTCCATGTTTTTCCCGTAAATAAACAAAATCGGAACTACCGTATTAATGAGTAATATATCCAACGACGCGTCGCCCGGATATTTAGACTTTCGTTCCGATGTTACTCCAAAGGCATAATGCGTTTGCCAATATTCAGAAGCATTTACATGAAACATTAACCTGATTCGCCCTATATCTTCACATTCTATTATCCGGGAAAACAGACCTTGGGAACTATGCAATAACGCGGCCAATTGGGCTGTTCTGATTTGAGGAAAAGCCGTAGGCCGTATCCTCAAGCTCTTGAACAGATATGATTCTAACGGAATTAATCCATATTTATTTTTAAGGAACTCATATTCTCTCTTTAGTAATGAGAAATAATCATCGTTGACCTTCATGTTATCCAACATACCCGCCTGTCCAAACAGCAGAGCCTCAATCTGAACCAAATTATCTCCTTGCTTGTGTATATATTTTAGCGGCAAACTCAATGCCAACCGCTCGAAAGAATCGGAATTGAGTCCAAATCCGAAATTACGGGCGAGCAATATATAGAAAACGTCTTCCCATGAATTATCGAAACGGCTTAATAAAGCTTGCACATGATTCGACTTCCTTTCCAGACGTTCTATCAATAATGTATTCATCCACGAATTAAGGTGAATTGAAGGTATGGAACCGATATAATTGCAGCAAGGTATATCCGTGTCGGAGTGAATAAGGAAATGGTAATTATCCCTGATATGTGCCGGACAAACAATCTCACATTGCAGGACAGACTGACCTCGTTCGTTAAAGACCTCGCAATTAGCTTTCTCTACGACGTGAAGTATTACCGAATTATAATTCTTATTTATATGGTGTTTATGTCTGACCCATTCATCCGAAGAGCTATGTATTTCAACATTCCCCGCCCAAATCTTATCTCCTATTCTTATTTTGGCGTTGAAAAAGTCAGGACCTTCATTTGTATTCGGCAGTCCCACATCTATAACTTCGATGGGTTGCCCATCCGTTGTTTTCAGCCCTTTCTGAAAAAGCCGGAATTTCCATACATAGTGTAAAATGTCTTCCATAGCATGCAATATTATAGTCCGGTTATACCCATTTTCTTCATCAGGAAACTGGCGTTCATATTTTGCGCCACACCTTCCTTTATCTTATAGGTAAAGGTAAGATGTTCATCCTTAATATCCGCTTCAAATCTATAATTCTTTATCGCATCGGGAAACTCTTTTTCCAGATTGCCCAACACCAAATCATGCGTGGCGATGATTCCGGTTCCTCCAAGGGATACTAATTGCTTCATCAGGGCGATAGAGCCTTTCTGCTTATCTTCCGAATTGGTTCCTTTCAGTATTTCGTCAAGGATAATGAATAAAGGCTCACCCGCTTGCAACCGGTCAATTATCATTTTCAGCCTTTTCAGCTCGGCAAAGAAATAAGACTCATTATCGGCGAGAGAATCCGATGTTCTTAGATTTGTCACCAACCGAAACGGGTAGAACCGGAGAGAAGTCGCGCATACAGGCGCGCCTGCGCAAGCCAAGACCATGTTTATAGCCACTGTTCGCAGATAAGTGCTCTTGCCTGCCATATTAGCTCCCGTAACCACGAGGAAGAAAGGATGCTTATTAACCGTCACATCATTGCGTACACAAATATTCCTATTTAGCATCGGATGCCCTAAATCCTTCCCTTCGAAGACAAACGACTCCGATACCTCCGGGTAGGTATAGTCGGGATGGTTGTATGCAAATATGGCAAGTGATACCAAACTATCAAATTCGGCAAGTACTTTCAGCCAGTCTGATATATGATCTTCATGCTGTATGATCCATTTTTCTATTTTTATCGAAAAAATAACATTCCAGAAAAAGAGAGGATCAAGGAGAAGAAGACCTAAAACAGTAGATGACTGGTCAAGATTATCACTATATGATTTCAATTGATGTATAGCCAAAGACGCCGACTGTCCTGCTTTGACCCTGTTCTGCATATTTCCTAACAACGCCGAATTAAATTCCTCGGTCTCTATTATCTTGAACAACTTGGAATAAGTCTGCAATATATCTATCTTCTTTTCAAACAGATTCATTTTAGACCGTATATCCTTCAGCGGAACAAGGCTTAACAAGAAAAACAACGTCCAGCAAAGCCCGACGACAGACGCGGGTATCAAGCCTATGATATACAAAATAACAGCCACGATAAATACGGCGGGAGCTATATAAATAAAGTATCGCCAGAAGCTCTTGGACAATAATTTTGTCTGCATAAATTGCAGCGAGAAAGAATGGATATTCAAATCTTCTGTTTCAGTCATTTGTCCAATAGCCCTGAAGTGGTTCAGCAAACCGGTCTTACGGCTTAATTCCGTTATGGCTTCCTGTTGAGCAAGAATATCCTCTTTCCGTTCTAACGGCTCTAATAGAGTATCGGACAGCTTGTTTTTACCGAAAGAAGTAACCGTCCGATTTACGGATTGAAAGAAAGAGTGATTGCCAAACATATCCAAATCAACGCTATAACTGTGGCTTGCATCGGCTTTTTCCGAAGCGCCATCGAATGCCGAAAAGTCGTAATCAATACCTTTTAATTCATTTTCAGCATTTTGAATCAATAATTCACAATACTTTTTTTGTAAGAACAGCCTGTTGTGATATTTCATCAGGAAAAGGAACAACAGCAATGCTATTCCGATAACAGCCAAAACCGCAATGGTATGCCCCCACATAAGCCAACACAAAACAATACAAACTAAAACAACGAGTAGCCGCGATGTACCCACCCGAAAGATGGATGCTTTTAGTTTCGACAGTTTTATTCCCTCTATTTCAATGAGTTTATGATATGATTCTTTTACTGTTTCTAATGTCATTTGAATAATAAGTTGAAAGTTATGGATTGTCAGAATAATTCATGTAAGACATCCAACGATTTCAACGCGGGGAAATCGTGCAGATGCAAACGGTAATACTCTAATATCCTGTTTATAATGGTAATCCTATCTTGTCTTGAAAACACAAAATGGTGCATATTTTCATACGATATACGGGCAAGTAACGACAATGCTTTGCTGTCATATCTATTCAGATAATGGTTATGCAAAGGCTGGTAAAGTACAAATTCGCCATTGATCATATCAAACAAGCTGTTTTCCTTGTATTCCTCCAGATTTGGGTAAAAGCCCATGAAATGAGTGAGCTTTAACATAAATACCAAATGGTAATTAGCTATGCTTTTGTCTGTCATTTCCAATATACGGACAGACTGGTTGAGATACTCAAAAAGCAACTTGCTATCATCCGCGTCCTTCAAAACGCGAGACAGAAATTCGGATAGGAAGAATGCCATTGAGGTTTTGCCCATATTACCGGCTATGTCATACAAATAAACATCCGGACGCGCTTCGCGGATACGCTGAATATCGCGGGACGTCTGATGTTCTACCTCCAAATCGAGTATGGCTAACGGGGAAAACAAAGATTTAGGAGCTTTCGCCCCCTTGCCTTTGGCTTTGGATACCATATAAGTTACCCGTCCGAATGATTCGGTAAATATACGCGCAAGAATATACTTGTCATTATAATTAATGGTATTTAAAACTAAACCTCTTGTTTTATAAAGCACACTTATAAAAATTTATTAGACAAAAATACGAATACAAATTTGAAAACAGCGGCTCATAAAGAATTATTAGCTAACTTCGCAAGCATAAATTTAATGATATGTCACAAAATATAAAGAACATCCTTTTTGATTTGGGAGGAGTTATTATAACGCTGAATAAACAACAAGCCTTAGACCGTTTCACAGCAATCGGATTCCCTAATATTGAAGCGTATTTGGGAGAATCCCGTCAGAACGGTATTTTCCTCGAATATGAAGAAGGAAAGATAAACCCTGATAATTTTTATAAGGAATTTCGCCGATTAGCCGGAAACGAAAATATCCCGTCAGATGATATTGACAACGGATGGTTAGGCTTTTTGGTCGGCATCCCGCCATACAAACTGAAATTGATTAAAGAACTCCGTAAAAAATATAATGTTTATTTATTGAGCAATACAAACCCGTCTGTTCTGAAATGGGCGTCAACAAAAGATTTCTCACCGGAAGGCTTACCTATTCAGGCATATTTCGACAAATGCTACTTGTCGTTTGAGATAGGGTGCGCTAAGCCTGACAAGGAAATTTTTGACTTCATATTGTCCGATTCGGGCATGATACCGTCCGAGACATTATTCCTCGATGACGGGAAGGCGAATATTGAGATCGGACAGAAATTAGGTTTCGAAACATACCTTGTCAATCAAGATGAAGATTTAAGGAAAGTTTTTACCGACAAAGGATTACTTTAAAGTATAATAGACATGCAGTTAATAGACCGAGAGCATAAAATAGGGCATCCATCGTTAGTTGCTACCATAGGCTTCTTTGACGGGGTGCATACCGGACACCGTTTCTTGATAGATCAGGTAAAGCAAGTAGCTGAAAAACGCGGACTGCCTTCTGCTGTAATCACTTTTCCCGTGCATCCGCGAAAAATACTGCAAAAAGATTATCAACCTGCTTTGTTGTGCGGATACGATGAAAAGATAAAAAGACTGGCTACAACAGGTGTAGATTATTGCATATCCCTTGATTTCACTAAAGAACTGGCTCAACTACCGGCACGTCGGTTTATGCAAGATATATTAAAAGATAAGTTCGGCGCCAACACCTTGGTCATCGGGTACGACCACCGTTTCGGGCATAACCGGGAAGATGATTTTTCCGACTATAAACGATATGGCAACGAGATGAATATGACTGTTGTGGAAGCGTTGCCTCTGCCCGGCTTGGATAATGTCAGTTCGTCGCGGATACGCAAACTGCTTGGAGAAGGATACATCCGCAAAGCCGCTAAACTATTGTCATACAATTATACGATTTCGGGAAAAATAGTTGAAGGGTTTCAGGTAGGGCGTACAATCGGATTCCCCACCGCAAACATTCAGATATGGGAAACCTATAAAGTGATCCCCGCGTTTGGCGTGTATGCCGTATATGTGTATGTAGCCGATCAAAAATACGACGGTATGCTCTATGTAGGGAAACGTCCAACCCTCCATAATGGAGACAATATAAGTATTGAGGTCAATATTTTTGACTTTGACGGAGACCTTTATAATAAAGACCTAACAGTCGAATTTATAGATTTTATCCGTCCGGACGAAAAAATGACGGATATTGAAGCTTTGAAAGCGCAAATAAGAAAAGATAAAGATACGGTTATCAATGTTATTCGGAAGTATAAAAGTCTCAAAATATAGCCTTTTTATGCCTTATTTTTGAGATAAAAGCATAAAATATGATACTTTACAAAAAAATAATCAGTTAAAATATTAAATAACTGATTTTTATTTTTACATTTGCTTCCGCATTAGAGTTCTTAACAGTATTGTTTAAATTTTCTTCTCAAGTCATTTTCCCTTCTTGGTAACCTTTCTTGTTTAGTTTTTTAGCTTTCTATTATTATTCACTTCTTCTGCAAAGTATTTAATTATTTAATTTTTTATTTTTTTTTACAATGAACATTTTTATTGCAGGGTTGAGCTACAGCATCAACGACAATGATTTGAAGGATTTATTCAGCGAATATGGTGAAATCACTTCAGCGAAAGTTATTATGGACAGA
>JAISKQ010000274.1 GCA_031260865.1 Prevotella sp. | reverse complement strand
TCGCCGGTCATACGCGCTATGATGTCGCCCTTCCGCTCGTTGGAGAAGAAGCCTAACGGCAGCGAAACGATTTTGTCGTTTATCCGCTTGCGGATGTCCCTCACCACTCCCGTGCGTATGGATACTATATAGACGCTGCTGAGGTATGTGGTCAGCGTTTTCAATATTGTCATTCCCACAAGGAATAAGCCTAACACGAGCAGGACCGTGCCTCCGGAGTGTTTTTCCGTAATATCGGTCATGTACCAGTAGAAGTTGTTTATCAATACTTTGGCGTCAAACATAGATGCCATACTGCTTGTGTCGATAGGCTGATAGGTATATACCTTTTCATTGATCTTGAACAGGACTTCAAGGATCGGGATAATTAGAGCAAACGAAAAAACATTGAGGAACGCGCTCAGAATGTTGAAGATAATATTGAGTACAACCTGTCTCTTGTAGGGCGGTACAAAACGTTTAATCAGCGTGATAAAGTCTTTCATCAGAACGTTTTTGGATGATAAAATACCCATGGCTCATACCATGGGAGAAAACGGCTGCAAGTTAGCTATAATTCTTTATTCGATGAAACAGTTTCTTCGTATTTAAAGAATAAGGACAATAGTGGAATTACATTTATTTAACCGTTTCTTCACATAATGATACCTGTTCGTTTTCCGGACAAAGGATATAAATAGAAAATATATCAGATTGATATTTATCTTGTTTTGCCCGAAAAATCGAAAATAGTTTCTATTTTTGTATTGTACAACTTGATAATCTATGTGATGCTTGACTCGGTAAATATGACGTTTGATAAATTTTTCACAATATATTATCCTCACTTTGTCCGTTTTGCGAAATCGTACGTGAGGGATATTGGTATTGCTGAAGACTTTACCACAGAGGCTTTTATGGCATATTGGGACAACAGGGCGAATCTTGCCCCCGACTCCAATGTGGAAGCGTATATCCTTACGGTCATTAAAAACAAATGTTTAAATCACTTGAAGCAGGTTGAAAGGAGAAGTGAGATATTAACCGACATAGGCGATTGCGCGCGGTGGGAATTGGACTTTCGCGTCAACTCCCTCGAGGCTTGCGACCCGAAGGAGATTTTCTCGGCGGAAATACAAAAAATAGTGAAAAACACAATGTCAAAAATGCCGCGGCGAACCTTGGAAATCTTTCTGTTGAGCCGACATAAGAACATGCCGTATAAAGAAATAGCAGAGAAATTTGATATAACGCCCAAGGGCGTCGAATTTCATATTTCAAAAGCTTTAAGCTTACTTCGCTTGAATCTCAAGGACTATTTATCTCTTTGGATTGCCTTTTTCTTTATGCTGAATAAATAGGAATGAGCAGCTTAACCTTTATTAGCGTTTTTTTACTAGGGATGGCGTTTTTTTAATTGTTTTTTTATATACGATGAATAAATAAAATAAGGATATCAAAATGGATTCGGAACTGCTATACAGATTTTTTGAAGGCTTGACCACCGAGTCGGAAAACCGGGCGATTAAGGAATGGTCGGAAGCATCTCCTCAAAATAGGGTTCAGTTGTCGAGGGAGCGCAAGCTATTTGACGCTGTGATTTTGCTTCACGAAGAGCCTGCCGATATTTTGTATGGCGACGCGGAGGACGAAGAATCAGTCAAGCGCGAGAGGCGGCCGCTTTTCGACGCGTTTATGAAAGTAGCGGCGGTTATCGCCATATTATTAATGGGCGGACTGTTATATACGCAGATAAAAAACGGGAATCAGCATTTCGGTACTCAAACGATCAATGTCCCCGCCGGACAATACGTGAACCTTTCGTTGCCGGACGGCACACAGATATGGCTCAATTCAAGGACAAAAATCGAGTATCCCGTATCCTTCAATAAAGGCGAACGCCTTGTGAAATTAGATGGACAAGCGTATTTTGAAGTGACGCATAACGATAAATCCCCCTTTATTGTAGAAACCGCGAAGGGAAAGATAAGTGTTTTTGGCACTAAATTCGATGTAATGGCTTATTCCGGCGAGAATAAATTCGAGACCACCCTGATGGACGGGAGCGTAAAAGTGAATTTGACCTCCGACCCTAAACAGTCTACACTGCTCAAACCTAACACGAAAGCCTCTCTATGTGACGGCAAATTAGTGGTGGAGGATATTCCCGACTATGATATATACCGCTGGAAAGAAGGGCTGATTTGCTTCAATAACGCTTCGTTCGGCGAAATCATGAACGATTTTGAAAGAATATACGGTATGCGTATTATTGTTGAAAACGTGAATGTGAATAAATACACATACACCGGAAAATTCAGGTTTGTGGACGGTATTGAATACGCCTTGCGGGTGCTTCAACGGAGCATTAAGTTCGGCTACGAGAGAAACGCTGAGACGCAGATAATCTATATAAAATGAGTCAGTAAAACAGTAAAACGAGAATAAGCAGTTAATATACATTAAATTACCTTTGCGTTTTATTAGCTGTTTTATCATTTTATTATATATTTGTGTTCGGTATATTGCCGATGGATCTGCTTCAGAAAATGAATTATTCATCAGAAAAACACCCGAAAATGAAAAAGACAATCTTGATTTTGATGCTTGCCTCGTCTATTATAGGCGCTCACGCACAATCGGCAGGTTATGCCGTACAACCCAAAAGCTCCACGTTTTTTAGTTTAGAATTTCCGCTGACTGTTTCCTTAGGAATAGGGGCGGCGAAACCGAAGCCGATAACTTTTGATTTCCGAGGCCTTATTTCGTTGTATGACGAAAATAAACATTTTGCGTTCGGACCATCTTATAGGGATTTGACGGCGGATGAAATGAAAGCCGTGAAAAACTATTGCAAGTTTTGGTATTTCAAAGCGGAAGATGGGGGGAACTATTATAACATCTATGCAGGGTGGGATAAAGATATGATAATGGGAATGTGTAGCGAAAACAACACGAATGTACCGGGATTTGATATGACCTATTGCCAATTTAATAGTTTTCTGGATCGTACGCTGGGCACTGTAATGCAAGCCTTTAACGCTCAAATCAGGGAAGCCGGCGTTACGACGGTTTCTTTAGTTGAATACGGCACAGGCTTATTCGGGCAATATGGTTTTTCCGTCATTCCCGCCGGAGCTACAAAGCAGAAGGTGACATTCTCCGTGCCGGAGACAAAGCGCGTTATTTATGATATATTTTTCACGCACGAGGGCAAAGAGTATCATTCTTTTCTCGGCTTTACCGTCAGGGTCGAAAGTTCGGTTCCTTTCGCCGTGGTTGAAAAAGAGTGCCGCGAACAAAACAATTTGCCGCCGGAAGGAGAACTTTGGATAAGTAAAATCACGATAGAAGTACCGTCAGG
>JAISKQ010000239.1 GCA_031260865.1 Prevotella sp. | reverse complement strand
GTACCGTGCCCGGAGGATTATTGTCCAATGTAGCGTCTATCATGATAATACGCTCATATTCTTCTAACCAACTCATCAAATGAAACCCTCCGGTTCCACCATCCATAAGGTGGATACCGGAAGGTAACTGTTCTTGTTCCAGCGCCTGTATAACATGGATACCTACGCCTTCATCTTTTAATAATAAGTTCCCAACTCCTAAGATAAGGGTTTTCATTCAGTAGCTATTTGAGATTGCTTTTTATCTTTTTTCTTCTCTTCCTTTTTTTTCTTTTCTTCTTTTTCCAGTTTTTCCTCAGCCTCAGCCACTTCCTCTTCAACAAATTTCCAACCGCCTATCATAGAAGACGTCACTCCGCGGCGTTCTATATAGTCATGGTAAAAAACAAGATAAACATGTCCAACGGCAAACAGGATGAAAAACCACATCGAATAATGATGAATGTGACGTACCATCAAGTCGCCTCCCATCAAAGGAACCATCCATGCAAACAGTTTTGGCAAAGCGGCTTTGCTCATTTGCGCATAAAGCCCGAAACCGGTGACACATTGTAATAAGAATGCCAGAAACATAATAAAATAAGTACAACTGGCAACCTGATTGTGTCCGATACTATCCACCGGTTTATTCTTAATCATGAATACATCTACCTTAATGACTTCAATCAGTTCTTTCCATTGAGATTTTTTCAAAGGAATAAAATTATTCCACCGGGCATATTTATTTCCTACAAATCCCCAATAGATACGAAACATAAAGTTGAAGAAAAAGACAAAAGCCGTCACAAAATGAACAAAACGCACGATTCCGAACCAATATCTGAAAGTAGCCTCCGTCTCGCTCATAATAGCCGGCGGATTGGCAATAAGAAAGCCTGTGATACAGAGAATAACAATACACAAAGCATTTACCCAATGGTAAAAGCGTACCGGTAATTCCCAAACATAGACTTCCCTCAATTTTTCTCTACGACTTCTCATAGTAATTCAATTTAAAAAGTATCCATTTGGTGTACATATTTACCATCCTCGTCATACAAATGAACTGCACAAGCCAGACAAGGGTCGAAAGAGTGTATCGTACGCAAGATTTCCAACGGCAACTTCGGATCGTGGACAGGTGTGCCTATCAACGAAGCCTCGTATGCCGAAAGCTGTCCTTTTTCGTCACGCGGGGAAGCATTCCATGTTGAAGGAACCACCAACTGATAATTCTTCACACGACCATTTTCAATAACGACGAAATGAGCTAAAGCGCCACGGGGAGCTTCTGTAAGACCTACTCCTTTCGCTTGTTTAGGCCATGATTCTTCTTCCCATTTTTCATTATTGACCATGCGCGTGTCGTTATGTAAGTTGGCTATCAGCTTATCATAACATTCCAATGCCCAATCAGCATTTAATTTAGATTCCAACGCGCGCGCCGCGGTTCTGCCCAATGTAGAGAACAATGCTTCGGCAGGCAGGTCAAGAGCTTTCAACGTATCATCAATCAATGACTTCTGCGGTTCTTTGCCGGAAGCATAAGCGACAAGCATCCTGGACAAAGGTCCTACTTCCATCGGTTTTTCTTTCCAACGAGGCGTTTTTACCCAACTGTATTTATCATTTACGTCCAAATGTTGATAAGGAGGGCGTGGACCTGTATAATTCAATTCGGTTTCTCCTTCGTACGGGTGAAGCCCCGCATTATTTCCCTTACTATACTTATACCATGAATGATAAATATATTCTTGTATTTCCTCAGGAGAATTAGCATCTACCGGATATACTTTCGACAAATCCCTATCAAGGATAATACCGCGAGGCATCTTATAACTTGCCGGATCTGCGCCATCCATAGGGAAGTCGCCATAAGCAAGGTAATTAGAGATACCGCCCCCTATTTTACCCCAGTCATTTTTATATACGCTGCCGATAAGCAGAATATCAGGAATATATACCTGATCGATAAATGTTTTGGCTTCAAGCAGTTTTTCTTTTACAAAAGCCAAACGTTCCGCGTTTATCGCATTCGCTTCATTTAGGTTTATACTGGCGGGCATTCCACCCACGAGATAGTTTGGATGAGGGTTTTTACCGCCGAATACGGCATGAACCTTTACGATTTCCTTTTGCCATTCCAATGCTTCAAGATAATGAGCCACGGCAATCAGGTTCTGTTCGGGAGTCAATTTATAGGCGGGGTGTCCCCAATATCCGTTCGCGAAAATGCCAAGCTGACCACTTTCGACAAATTTTTGCACCCTGTCTTTTATCGTCTTAAAGTATCCTGTCGAGCTTTTCGGCCATGCCGACAATTGTTGCGCGGCGGCAGACGCGGCGGCAGGATCAGCCTTTAGGGCAGATACAACATCTACCCAGTCGAGGGCATGCAGATGATAGAAATGCACCACATGGTCGTGCATATAAAGCACGTTTGCCATAATATTCCGCACCATTTGGGCATTAGGAGGAATAACAATATCCAAGGCGTCCTCCACGGCACGTACCGAACACAAAGAGTGTGTAGAAGTACAAACTCCGCATACGCGTCCGACAAAAGCCCAAACATCACGAGGATCACGATCTTTTACAATGGTTTCGATACCACGAACCATCGTACCGGAACTATAAGCATCTTTTATAACTCCGCCTTCTATTTCTGCTTCTATTCTTAAATGACCTTCAATACGGGTGATTGGGTCAACAACTATTCTTTCAGCCATAGTCTTTTAAAGTTTATTGATTAGATTTCTTATTTTCCGGTTCATCGTGTGAAACCTCGTTTTCAATTAATTTTTTCTTACGAATATTGGTCGCGATCCCATGCGCGGCAACGCCCGCCACGGTAGCAACGCCAAGAGCCAATCCAATATCATCCGCGGTGGCTTCTATGCCAAAACCATGAGTTGTAGGATTCCGTTTATAGAACGGGCTTTTATCCCAAAATCCTTCTTCGCTGCAACCCAAGCAAGGGTGACCGCTCTGGATAGGATAACTTGTGCCTTCATTCCATTTTATAATACCACACGAGTTATACGTGTTAGGACCCTTACATCCTACTTTATATAAGCAATATCCGCGTCTCGCGTTTTCATCGTCGAAACTTTCAACGAATAGCCCGGCGTCAAAGTTGGCGCGGCGATAACAAGTATCGTGTACACGACGCGAATAAAATGCCTTAGGTCGTCCAAGACTGTCTAATTGAGGTATATTGCCGAATGTGAGCAAATGCACCACAATACCTGCCATTACTTCGGCTATAGGAGGACATCCTTGCACGTTCATCACCGTTTTTCCTTTTATGATGCGATGGGCAGGTCTGGCTCCCGTTGGATTCGGATTAGCGGCTTGCACACATCCTGCCGACGCGCAGTTGCCCCATGCCACAACAGCTTTGGCTCCGGCGGCGGCTTCCTCTACAATCTGCTTGGCGCTACGTCCGCCAATACAGCAATAGGCTTCATCTTTAGTAGGGATAGAACCTTCAATCATCAGGATATATTCACCTTTGTATTTTTCCATTGTATCGTGCATACACTTCTCTGCCTGCTCGCCTGAGGCTGCCATCAAGGTTTCTGTATAATCCAATGAAATCTGGTCGAAAAGAAGGTCTGCTAAAATAGGGTGCGCCGTACGAATAAAAGATTCGCTACAACAAGTACATTCCTGAAGATGAAGCCAGATAATAGGCAAACGGGATTTCTTTTCCAATGCCTCCACCACTTGTGCCACGCCTGTGGATTCCAATCCAAGCAAAGCTCCCATCATCGTGCAGAATTTAAGGAAGTCGCGGCGCGAAATTCCTTTTTTTCTGCATTCTTCATAAACGGATAATTTTTCTTTTTCCATATTTACAAAGTATTAAATTAGTTAATCTATTTATCTATTATTGTCTTAATCAAAAAAAATATATTTCCAAAGCTAACAAATACGAGGTAACTGGTCGCCATTCAACATATTAACAATTCTATAACCTCCGTATAAATTTTTCATCTTCACAACCGCTTTCTCGGATGATGACACTCTCCCTATAATTACCGCATGCTGACCTTCCGCGAAGTTCCGCATAATATTCAAAGCTTGTTCCGCATGAATATCGGGTAAAATAGTCAGTACGACACCTTCATTCGCAATATACAAAGGATCCAATCCTAAAATTTCGGATGCCGCCCGTACTGTATCCGGAACGGGCAATAACGATTCATCCAGTTCTATTTCCACTCCGGCAGCCTCGGCAATCTCATTCAATGTACTGCTCAAACCTCCTCGGGTAGGATCACGAAACACATGTATATCTTTTATATTGTTATACAACGCCGCAATCATTTTATTTAACGCCGCCGTATCGCTTTTCATCGCTGTTTCAAAGCCAAGGCTTTCACGTGTGGAAAGTATCGTTATTCCATGAACGCCAATGGGAGCGCTGCAAATAACCACATCGCCGGGGGCTGCGTTTTTCGGAGAGATATTCACGTCATCAGCCACAATTCCCACACCTGTGGTATTGATGAAAATCTTGTCGCACTTGCCACGTTCCACCACTTTGGTATCTCCCGAAATAATAAATACACCCGCTTTATCGGCAGCCTCTTTCATCGAGTTTACAATCAATCGCAAATCTTTCAGAGCTAATCCTTCTTCCAGAATAAATCCTGCCGTCAGATAAAGAGGTTTGGCTCCGCAACAAGCTATGTCGTTCACTGTTCCATTTACAGCCAAATCTCCGATATTACCGCCCGGAAAGAATACAGGGTCAACAACAAAGGAATCCGTGGATACAGCCATACGACCCGATTCCACCGAGAAAATACTCCCATCGTGATCCTGTTCCAACAAAGGATTGCGAAAAGCAGGGTAAAAAATATCGCTAATAAGGCGATGGGTTAGACGTCCTCCGCTACCATGCCCTAATAGTACATGATCGTCATCAGCAATTGGAAGAGGACAATTTAGCTCCATATAGTTTAGTTTTGTTTTATTATAAAGCTCTCAAAATCGAGCGGTCAATAAATAAGTCAAATTTTATTTATAATTATAGTATGCCGCGCATACGCCTTCCGTGGATACCATCGGAGCGCCGACAGGTGTTTCAGGCTTACAGGTTGTTCCAAAATAAGGGCAATCCGAAACTTGTTTATTTCCTTTCATTATTTCACCGGCGATACAATGTAAAGATAATCTGTTTAATTTATTTAAAGAAACTTTCACATCATTTTTTAGTGGAAATTTCTTTACAGCATCATATTTTTCATACTTTTTTCTCAATTGCAACCCACTCCCCGCAATCTGCCCGATACCTCGCCATTGCTGGTCGAAAGGTTCCAGCATTTCATTCATCAACCGCCGAATCATGGGGTTTCCATCTTCCAAAACCACCCTTTTGTATGCGTTTTCAACATCTGCTTTCCCACTTTCGAGTTGCAGAACGCATCGGTATATGCCATATAACAAATCGAGAGGTTCAAATCCCGTGACAACCATAGGACGATGATAGCGTTTTGCCAAATCATAGTACTCTTGGTTTCCCATTATCGCGCAAACATGACCTGCCGTAAGGAAACCATCTACTTTACTTTCCGCATCGGAAAGAATAGCGTCTATAGCCGGAGGAACGGCAAAAAGGGACGTTATCAACGAAAAATTATTCAAACGCCTGCGTTCCGCTTCCTTTACCGCTGTAAGGTGAACAGGTATGGTGGTCTCAAAACCGACGGCAAAGAATACAATTTCTTTATCCGGATTTTTTTCAGCCAGCTCCACGGCGTCTAATGATGAATACAGCATACGAACATCCGCGCCGCGCGCCTTTACGGTCAGCAAGTCTTCACTTGTTCCGGGTACGCGCATCATATCGCCGAAAGAGGCGAAAATAACTTCCGGTCTTTTTGCTATTTCCAAAGCATGATCGATTATCGGCATCGGAGTAACGCAAACCGGACAACCGGGACCATGCAACAACGTTATGTTTTGGGGTAGTAATTCTTCGATACGGTAACGGGATATAGCATGCGTCTGTCCTCCGCAAATTTCCATTATATGCCACGAACGCGTCACTATTTTTTGTATCGCGTCCACAAGAACCTTTACTTGTTCCTTATCCCTGTATTCGTCAATATACTTCATGATTTCAGGACGGATTTTCTAATGAACGCGCAATGGCGTCAAAATCAGCTAATGTCTCCTTAGCCCTTTCCTCGTCAACGATCGAAATAGCCATTCCGGCATGAGCTAAGACATAATCCCCTACCGAGACTTCGACCCACTGAACACATATATCTTTTATCATACCGCCAAAGTCAACCCTTGCCATTTTCAGGTCAGGGACGGAGGCGTCGATACTTATTATTCTTCCCGGTACAGCTAAACACATAGTTTAAAAAAATTTAACACGCTAACAATATATCTATATCTTTCCAAATATAGAGAATATATTTTTAAGATAATACTATCAAAGATTGAAAAAACGAATATTTGTTTACCTTTGTTGACAGTATTAATCATTTCAACGCTCATTTATTACTGCTCTTTTAATATATATTTATCAGTAAATAAGATTATTAGTAAATGAATACAGAGATAAAACGACTTAAAAAACAATAGTAAATAATGACACATAAATAAAATCTATAACTATGATATTTAAGAATTTCCCTGACGACCCTAATTTATATTCCGAAGATATGCGGCATATAGTCTCTAAAACGATTGAACGCCACGGCATTGAAGAATGGCGGGCAGGCGTGTTGACGAACGAATTGCATGGACATTTGGGTATATATGCCATTATAGGCGTGAAAATGGGCGTTTTTGCTTTAGAATCCATTGGAGCGGAAGCCGGAGATGTGCATATAATATCGTTCGCGGGGATAGAACCTCCTGTCAGTTGCATGAACGATGGCTTGCAAGTGAGTACCAGAGCCACGCTCGGACATGGATTAATAAAATCGGAACCAACCGATACGCCCCGATCCGAAGCGATATTCATCACAACCGGTAAAATGCTTCAAATAAAAGTTAACGATGCTATTTCCAACATGATAACAAAAGAGATAGCCGAAGCTGTTAACCGTTGGGGATATGCCGACGAATACTGGGCTTACGTGAGAAAATTAGCGATTGACTACTGGTACGAATTGGATAGAAAAAATATATTCGATATAAAAAATATCTAATAGCACGAGCGAATAAACATGATTACCCGAATAACGATACAAGGTCTTGTTCAAGGGGTGGGATTCCGCCCTTTCATCTATCTTTTGGCAAAAAAGATGGGTATAAAAGGAACTGTGGCTAATCGTAACAACGGCGTCATCATTCACGCGGCGCTATCGGATGAAAAAACGAATCTTTTTATTAAGCGTATTTTAGAAGAACATCCGCCGGTAGCATTCATTCATCATATTGATATAGAAAAGATTGAATGGAAAATTGATTATTCCAATTTTGAAATTATTAAAAGCCGTTCCGAATCGGATGAGGTGACGCAAGTAGCTCCGGATATAGCCGTTTGCCCCGATTGCTTGCGCGACAGGGAAAGACAAAAACACCGCCTCTCCTACCCTTTTATTAATTGTACGCACTGCGGCCCGCGTTTTTCCATTATCAAAGACTTACCTTACGACAGGGCGAATACAACGATGGAAACATTCGGTATGTGCCCCGATTGTGGAAAAGAATATATGGATATATACGACCGGCGTTTCCATGCGCAACCAATAGCTTGTAACCAATGCGGGCCTGTATATTACGCCGTTTATGGCAATATAGAATATCGGGATTATTCCGAAATTCTATCCCTAACGGCTCAACTCCTAAACAAAGGGAAAGTGATAGCAGCCAAAGGAATCGGAGGCTACCACCTGATATGCGACGCTACAAATGAGTACGCTGTCAATAGCTTACGCCGGATAAAACATCGGGATACCAAACCTTTTGCCGTGATGTTCCAGAATAAGGAAAGGGCGAAGGAATATATTTATATGAATAAAGCGGAAGAAGATTGCCTGACCTCATGGCGCAGACCGATTGTGTTATTGAAGCAACGCAAGCGACCGGCGTCAGGCGTGAATTCCTCGATGAATACGCTCGGTTGTATGCTTCCTTATATGCCTATACATTATGATTGGTTCGAACAAATAGATACTCCCGCCCTGGTAATGACAAGCGGAAACTTGAGCGACCTGCCGATAGCCGTTACGCCGGAAGAAGCAGAAAGGCAGTTTGGCGGTAAAGTAGATTTGATTTTGCATCATAACCGTGATATTCACAACCGTGTGGATGATTCGGTGATACATGTTTGCGGTGGACAACCCTGTCTGATTCGCCGTTCGCGGGGTTTTGTCCCCGAACCTTTTTTTGCGGATACAGATGTAGAAGGGTTGCTGGCTTTCGGGGCGGAAAAGGTAAATACTTTCGCCTTGGGCAAAGCGGATACCGTCATCCAAAGCCAATACATCGGCGACCTTAAAAACTGGGAAACTTTAGCCTTTTACACCGAATCGCTGGAACGTTTTCAACACTTGTTCCGGTTTGTGCCCAAGCAACTGGTTTGCGACTTACATCCCGATTACATGTCAAGCAGGGAAGCTGAAAAAATGGCGTTGCAGCATAATTTACCCTTACTGAAGATACAACATCATCATGCGCACGCCGCCGCCTGTATGCTCGAATATGGACTTGACGAGCCTGTCGTTGCCGTCATCTGGGACGGCACAGGTTTGGGCGACGACAACAAAGCGTGGGGCGGAGAGTTTCTCTTATGCGATAGAAAAGGCTATATCCGTCTTTCGCACCTCGAATACGCGCCTATGCCCGGTGGCGATAAAGCATCGGAAGAACCTTGGCGTATGGCTGTTTCTTATCTGCACCATTTCGGACTGGCGATTCCGCGAACGCTCATCGAACGGATTGGAAAAGCGAAAGTGGATACGCTTATCACAATGATAGATAAAGGAATCAATACGCCTTACACTTCGGGCGCAGGACGCTTGTTCGACGCTTTTGCCTCATTGTTGGGACTTTGCGATCTGTCCACGCGGCAAGCCGAAGCGCCTGCCCTATTGGAGCAAACGGCAACCGATAATTTCAGCGATCGTTACCCGATAGATTTATCAACAGATCCGGTGACAACACAATCTTTATTTGAAGGCGTATTAAATGACCTTCGGAAAGACATCAGTATAGGTCTCATCGCGGCAAAGATTCATAATACTTTAGCATATCTGATTTTAGGGAAGTCAAAACAATTTCTGAAAAATGCCGATGCGACAAAAGTCGTTATATCCGGCGGATGTTTTCAGAATAAACGTTTGACCGAACAATTGCAATCTTTATTTTCTCGAGAAGGAATACCATTATACGTACCTTCTAAAATACCATGCAACGACAGTGGAATAGCCGTGGGGCAAATCACTATCGCGGCGAAACAAAGGGAGGAAATGAAAATTAGCAGGAATAATGAAAACTAAATATATCCATTTGCAATATAAGGAAAACTAAAAGTTCTAAAGATACTGTGTTTGCGTAAAGTAACTTACAGAAACGAGCAGGGTTGGATTATCAATTTAAGTATGTGATAAAAATAGTTTATAATGCGAATAAGGGTTAAACCCTCGTTAAAAAATTAAATAACACTGTCCAATAAATTGTGTCATTGAAAATAAGATTAGTGAATTATCTACAATAGGAGAAATTTTTTGAGTCGTTTAGACCACTACTGCCATACTGGCCTGTTATTTGATCTACAATAGTAGAAATTTTTTGAGCCATTTAGACTCATTGTACTTATACCTTAACTCGTCATAATCTACAATAGTAGAAATTTTTTGAGCCATTTAGACCTTCAACCACAGCCAACGGGACCGTTAGCATCTACAATAGTAGAAATTTTTTGAGCCATGTAGACCAGCTGTTTCGTTTCTTAATATATTCATATCTACAATAGTAGAAATTTTTTGAGCCATTTAGACGCATGGGATTCATCGAATTTCCGACATTATCTACAATAGTAGAAATTTTTTGAGCCATTTAGACTTTTTACGTAAATGAAGTTGATAATGCTTATCTACAATAGTAGAAATTTTTTGAGCCATTTAGACCACGGATTCAAGTTATGGAATATCGACATCTACAATAGTAGAAATTTTTTGAGCCATTTAGACACCATATCTGTGTGACCCTTGTTTTAATACGATCTACAATAGTAGAAATTTTTTGAGCCATTTAGACTTCGATATATAAAAATGCTTTTCTTTTCCGATCTACAA
>JAISKQ010000150.1 GCA_031260865.1 Prevotella sp. | reverse complement strand
TCTGCTCCGATAAGTTCAGGGTCGATCATCACGCGTCCGCAATATTCGCATACAATGATTTTCTTACCCATTTTAATATCCATCTGTTTTTGAGGTGGTATTTTATTGAAGCAGCCTCCGCAAGCTCCACGTTCGATACAAACGACAGCCAAACCATTGCGCGCGCTTTTGCGGATTCTTTTGAATGCTGTCAAAAGACGAGGTTCAACTTCCGATTCTATTCCTTTTACTTCCTCGCGAAGTTGTTCTTCTTGTTGCTTCGTTTCGGAAATAATGCCATCCAGTTCTTCTTTCTTCTGAGCCAAGTCGGTCGTACGGTCTTCAAGGAACGTTTTACTTTTTTCTATCTGTTCCGACAAGTTCTTTGACTCTTGAGCAAATTCGCGCACACGTTTTTCGGATAATTCAATTTCCAAAGTTTCAAATTCAATTTCTTTGCTAAGGTGGTCAAATTCGCGATTGTTGCGGACATTGTCAAGCTGCTCTTTATATTTAGTGACTTTCAGCTCGCTGTCTTTCGCTTTTTGTTTCTGATGAGCTATCGTAGTGTCGGTTTCTTTGAGTTCAGCTTCGTATTTCTTTATACGGGTATCAAGACCGATGATTTCGTCTTCAAGGTCTGCCACTTCGAGAGGCAACTCGCCGCGAAGGATTTTGATGTTGTCAATCTCCGATAATTTTTGTTGCAGGGCGTAAAGCGTTCTTAGCTTTTCCTCTACGGTGATTTCTTTTTCAACTTGTTTTTTAGCCATAAGATATGTTTATTAAAAGATTATTATAAAAAAATGCAGTAACAAAATAGCGTTGAAACTATTTTCTTACTACATCATCCATAACAGGCAGGAGTATATCGCTGTCTGATTATAAATAGTTTACAGGATTCGCGTCAAATCCTGACATATATGCCGCAAAGGTAGGATATTTTTTTGTAATAATGTCGAAAAATATATTCTTTGTGAAAATTTCCGATTCGTAATGTCCTACTACCGCGAGCAGAAGTTTATCTTCCACATCATAGAAATCATTATATTTGGCTTCGCCGGTTATGAATACATCCGCGCTGTAAGAAATAGCTTTGGGTATGAGAAACGCACCGCTACCGCTGCAGATGGCTATGTCGCGCACCGATTTGCCTCTAAGCGGGGAGTGTTGGATTGTATTCAGATGAAATGTGTCTTTCAGTAAATACAGAAAATCTTCTTCGTCCATTTCTTCGGGCAAAGTGCCTACGATACCGCTTCCTGCTTTTTCCCATACATTACGGAGTTCATAAAAGTCATACGCCGGTTCTTCGTATGGATGCACGGAGATCAAGGTTCGCAAAACGTCCGATTGCTTGTGCACGGGAAGTATCATTTCGATACGGGTTTCGGGTTCGGTATGAAGTTCTCCTATTTCACCGCAATAGGGTTTGGCGGCGTCTCCCGCTCGGAATGTTCCCTGTCCGGTAACGCTGTAACTGCATGAATCGTAGTTTCCCGTTGAACCGGCTCCGGCATTGAACAGCGTGTTGCGAATCAGTTCGGCATGGGTGTGCGGTACAAAGGTGACTAATTTTAGCAACTTGCCTTTTTGCGGATCCAATATTCTGATATGTTGCAGGTTGAGCATATCCGCGAGGTAGCGGTTGATACCCTCCGCCGCGTTGTCGAGGTTGGTATGCACCGCGTATACAACGATGTCGTGTTTGCAGGCTTGTATCATACAGCGTTCCACATAGTTTTTCCCTGTGAGGGATTTGAACCCTCGAAAAGCCAACGGATGATGCGAAATAATGAGATTACATCCCAGAGAGATGGCTTCGTCCATGACCGATTCGGTGACGTCGATGCAAACGATAGCTCCTTTGGCTTCTTGGTTTATATCCCCTACCTGTACGCCGCTGTTGTCGAATCCTTCCTGCAAAGGAATAGGGGCGATTTGTTCTATGGTATGCAGAATTTCCCTTATTTTCATGTGATAATAATTTTGATTTTAGTTGCCTTATGGAACTCGCATGATTTTTACTATCATGGACTTTGGTGATTTGACAAAAATCATGCTTCGTTTCATAATCTTAGCGTTTCTTATTCCAAAGTTATGATTTTAATTATAAGATATACTAAGAGTTAGTATAAAAATATGAGGCAACCCTAAAAAAACAGGATTGCCTCATCTATTATTTTAATCAAAAAGCCTTAATCAAACATCTTTCTGAAATGATTGAAAATCTTTTCTTTGACTGATTTGCTTGGTTGGAAGTTCGGCGAATTTTCCAATCCCGTCAGTGTTGCTTTTTCGCTATCGCTCATTTTTTCAGGGATATACACGCTTATATTAATCAAGAGGTCGCCTGTGCCGTACCTGTTTACACTCGGCAAACCTTTGTTTTTGAGGCGCAAGACTTTTCCCGGTTGAGTTCCCGGTTCTATCGCCACCTTCACTTTGCCGTCTATGGTAGGTACTACCACATTGCCGCCTAACGCCGCGGTGGATACGCTGAGCAAAAGGTTGTAAACAATGTCGTTGTCGTCTCTGAATAATTCAGGATGTTGTTCTTCCTCCACCACTATAAGCAAGTCTCCGTTTATGCCTCCACGACGGGCGGCATTTCCTTTTCCGCTCATCGAAAGCTGCATTCCTTCGGCTACGCCGGCAGGTATATTGATTGTGATCACTTCCTCTTCGCGGGTGATTCCTTCACCTGAGCAATGAGGACATTTCTTCGTTATGGTTTTGCCGTCTCCGTCGCATGCAGGGCATGGCGACTGCGTTTGCATCTGTCCCAGTATGGTATTCATCACGCGGGTGACAACGCCCGAACCCTTGCAGGTGGAGCATGTTTCGTACGCCGTGCCATTATCGGCGCCCGTACCTTTACAATGACCGCAAGAAACAAATTTATTGACCTTTATTTTTTTCTCTACGCCTAAAGCAATATCTTTCAATGACAATTTCACCTTGACCCGTAAGTCCGAGCCTCTGTTGACCCTCGATCCGCGTTGCCCTCCAAAACCACCGAAGCTTCCGCCAAAATGTCCGCCGAATATGTCGCCGAATTGAGAGAATATGTCGTCCATAGAGAAACCTCCGGCATCGCCAAATCCACCCGGCGCACTGTGTCCGTACCTGTCATATTGCGCGCGTTTTTGCTCATCGCTCAATATTTCGTATGCCTCGGCGGCTTCTTTAAATTTCTCTTCCGCTTCTTTATCTCCCGGATTCTTGTCGGGGTGAAACTGAATCGCTTTTTTACGATATGCTTTTTTTATTTCCTCAGGGGTAGCTGTCTTCGTTACCTCCAGTATCTCGTAATAGTCTCTTTTAGTTGCCATTAATCTATCTTTTTCTTTTTATTTCGCAACAATTACTTTCGGGTAGCGGATAACTTTGTCGTCAAGGGTGTATCCTTTTTGTACGCTATCTACTATTTTATCCTTATCTTCTTCCGATTGAGCGGGTATTGTGGTTATCGCCTCGTGTTTGTCCGCGTCGAACGGATGACCTATTGTTTCTATCTCTTTTACGCCATGCCGGGTCAGAAAGTTTGTGAATTTACTGTATATCAGGTTTATTCCTTCCTTTACAGCTTCTATGTCTTCGGTTTTGGAAATATTATCCAAAGCACGGTCAAAGTCGTCTACCACAGAGATAATATCAATCAGTACCCTTTCGCTTCCCGATTTTAGCAGTTCGGCTTTTTCTTTTAACGTGCGTTTGCGGTAATTGTCGAACTCCGCGTTCAGGCGCAAATATGAGTCGTTAAGTTCGCTATATTTTGCTTCCCAATCGGTCACATTGTCATTCGCGTCAGTTTCAGATGTTTCTTCTGTCTGATTATTTGTCAGATTGTCCGTTTCGGAAAATTCTTCTTTGTCTAAATCTTTATCCTTAAATTCTTCTTTCATATCTTATATTCTTTTTATTATCAGTCAATAACACAGCCATAAAGAATAAATCGATAAGGCTGATTTATTCTTTATCACTGTTTATTGAATACAATATAACAAAAGGCTTGCCAAAGATAAATTGAACGTTTTAATTACCTGATACATAAAACCGCGAAATAATAAATCCTTTTTATCTACACTTTATCTCAAATATTCTTATAAATTTGTAATCAAATCACATTACGCACAATTTAAAAAAATAACAGCAAAACGCGCCACAATGAAAAAATACGTTTCCTTTTTCCTAAGCATTTCTCTTATGCTGTGCTTTTTCGCTTTCAATTCATGTAAAAGAAGCGGTAGTAAAGAAATCAATCCCGAGTTTGCCAGATACATAGCAGCGTTTACTTATGGCAAAATAACTTCCAGTTCCGAAATTCAGAT
>JAISKQ010000084.1 GCA_031260865.1 Prevotella sp. | reverse complement strand
TCATGCGAATATCGGGATGTCTTCCTTCACTGAAAAATACCATTTTGGCGTCCTCTCCGCCCAAGTCGATAAGGGTGTGCGCGGCAGGATATACGTTTTTGACAACTTCTACGGCAGCCACAACTTCTTGCACAAAGGAGATGCCTACGCGTTCGCCAATACCCATACCCGCCGAACCGGATATGTTTATATTGAACTTTGTATCGGGATATAGTTCAATTACCTTTTGTAATTCGGCGACCAAGGTTTGTTGTATGTTGGCCTGATGACGACAGTAAGATTTGTAAACGATTTGTAAATTAGTATTTAAAACTACAATCTTCACAGTCGTCGATCCTACATCAACTCCCATTTTGTATTGTTGTCTGTTGCTCATTATTATGTCAGTTAAGTTCAATTATTACAAGGTTTTAGCGCGTTTATCGTGAATTTTATCACATATTTTTCATGATTGGCTATCAACTCATTATAGATACTTGGCGGAATTTCCATCAAGGTCATTGCCATATTTCCAAACATAAAGGGAAACATACATAAAGACAGTATATTCAATAAAAAGTCGGCGGCCGGAGTTTCCCGTATTGTTCCTTTCCGTATTTCTTCTTCCATACGCTGCTCTATCTTGCTAAAAGAGCCGTATGGATTGCGTTTCTTTATCCGTTGGGTCAGAGCTTCCGGATTAAGGCTTACCTCGTTGAGTATGAACGCGGCTATTTGAGGGTATTGGAAAAGGATTTCATAATAAGTGTGTATCCAAGTCTCAATCAGTTCAAAAAAAGGAAGGTCGGATGTTATCGTGTCGAATATCCTTTTGGTGAGTACATCTAAAGCCTCCTCAAATATCATTTCAAAGAGATTGTATTTCGAGTTGAAATAATAATTGACCATCGCGATATTTGTACCCGATGCTTTGGCTATGTCCCTTACACTGGTTCCTTTATAGCCGTTTTTTATAAAAAGAACCTGCGCTTCGTTAAGGATTTTATCCCTTACTTCCGATGAATCTTCATTATTAAACATGTGTTCTAAACAGTTGTTTAATTGCAAAAGTAAGAAAGAAAATCAGATTAAACAAGTGTTTAATGAATCAGACCTATTGTTTTAACAGTTTAATGGCTTTTTCCATATCTTCGGGGGTATCTATACCGATAGTTTCCGCATCCGTATAGCCGACCCTGATGCGATAATCGTTTTCTATCCAGCGAAGTTGTTCCAGCGATTCCGCTTTTTCAAGCGAAGATTGAGGCAACAGGGTAATTTCTTTCAGCACATCCACCCGATAGGCGTACATGCCTATATGCTTATAGAACGTATGTTTGTCGAGCCATTCGGTATGATGGGCATCCCGGATATAAGGTATGATGGAGCGGCTGAAATAGATAGCTTCGTCCCTTTTATTGATGACAACCTTGGGTGAATTGGGGTTGAACAAGACGTCGAATCCGTCTTCCTTCCTAAATGGCTTCACAAGGGTAGCCAGTTCGACGTCCGGGCTATCAAAGCAATTTTTTAATGCTTCTATTTGCCGCGGTTGTATAAAAGGTTCATCGCCTTGTACATTGATAACCACATCAAAGCGTTCGTTTATTTTTGAGTAAGCCTCCTGAATCCGGTCGGTTCCGCTTCGGTGTTTTGTCGACGTCATAACGGCTTTCCCTCCGAATGCTTCCACCGCGTCGAAAATACGCGGATCGTCAGTAGCCACCCACACCGTGTCCACCGCTTTTTTCACTTGTTCATACACGCGTTGTATCATCGGCTTTCCGTCCATATCCGCCAGCGGTTTTCCCGGGAAACGGGTAGAGGCATATCGTGCCGGTATAATTGCTATAAATTTCATATGATAATAATTTTGATTTTAGTTGCTGCAAATTTATGAAAACATGGAACATGGTTATACATTTATTTTAAGAAACTGTTTTGAATTTTACCAAAATATATTATTATACCTCTTTTTTCGTCCATTTTTAGGCTCTTTTTGTCTAATTTATCCTTTCCCTCAGCTCAAATAGCCCGCTATTATCGCTTCGCGGAAGAACAAATTATCCTAAAAATAGCTCTAAAAATTTGAACGAATAAAATTCAAAACAGTTTCTAAGTTTTCCTGATAATTTCGTTTATTTCAGAAAAATGGAATGTATATTTGCACCAATTATGAACAAGGCTCTACTCAGCATCGGAACAAACGAGAGTAAAGAGATAAATCTGGCTCTCTGTCATCAATTGTTAGATGGCTTGTATCAAGATATACATTATTCCGATACCTCTGTTACCACGCCTTACGGCGTTCATTACAAAAGCGACTTCCTCAATCAGCTGGCTATCATCTATACCGATAAGGAAAAGGAAGAAGTCTATAAATCCTTAAAGTCGATAGAAAAAGAAATAGGCAGAACCCCGCTGGATAAAGAGGAGGGGATAGTGAAAATTGATATTGACTTAGTAATATGGAACGATGAGGTATTGAAACCCGCCGACATAAACCGGAGTTATATTACCGACTTATTACCTTCCCTGCAAGGATGATTTATCCACACTTAGTTCCATAACTCTTTCCGAATCTTCAACAGCACGTCGCCGCTATCATCATTCAACTTCCGGGCAAAATAAGGATAACGTTTTCCATATTCGTCATTAAACTCTATATGAGACTTCAAAAACTCAATATGGCGGTTTTCGATATTGGCGGGAGGCACAGGTACTTCCCAATCGGTATAAGTGAGGCTTGACACCGTCCGGCTTAAAAAAGGCGAATTTCCTATAATGGTTTGGAAAAAAGCCTCGTCGGGAACTAATGTATGGCGAAAGAAGTCAATATAGTTTCTGTCTTCGTCCACCGTTTTCAGAATATACCGGACACATGCCTGTGTAAGCGCGAACCATTGGGTGCCGGCATATACCTTGAACGGAGGTTTCCTTTTTATTCGTAGCTTTTTCAGTAATACTTCAGTGAGAAACAGAGGATTATAATATTTCAGGTTACGGCGGTCATAGTCGAAATAATAATATTCGTATCTCTCCTCCGGTTTGAACGGCACGGGCACAGGCGCTATGTCAATATATTCTTTTCCCTTTTCCAGCAGGTTGTAGAGAAATGATTTGGGTCGGATCGGATAATCCACACCGCTAATCAATATATAATAATCCGCGTCGGCAGAATGCGCCACGCCGTATTCCATCAAGGCTAATGTTGCCTCCACCATCGCGAAACCGCCCCAGTTAATATCTATACGCGTGGGGATAACAGTAGCGTTCTCTATTGGAGGGATATACTCCTGTTTCGTCTTTTTATCGATGTGGATATAGAAAGAACCGGCCGTATCATCCAGCGCCTCAATCAATCGATTCAGGTGTTTAAAGTTATTATGAGCTAATATCAGATAGCAGATCTTCATGTCGAAAAGTCTTGTAATACAAAAGTATATAAAAAATATCAGAACACAATTCGCATTTTAGAGTATAAACTTGGATTATATATCAATCTTTTCGCCAAGATATTTAGGCTCTTTGCCGGTTGCTATATCTATAAAGACTTTTACACGGGCAAATAATTCGCGTATCTTGGTTCGGTATGACGATTGGTTGAGTGATAGATCTTTGGCGTTATAACCGTACGCGGTTAATCCATAATATTGGGCGAGGAAGACGGCGCGCTCGTTATGAAATTGTTGGGACACCACAATAAAAGATTTCTGACCGAAAATTTCATACATCCTTACCACCGAATCTAATGTGCGCAGACCTGCATAATCGGCATGGATAATGCTGTCCGGAACTCCGGCTTCGATGAGCGCTTGCCGCATGTCTTCGGCTTCATTATAATTTTTTCGGCTGTTATCTCCGCTGACTACAAACGCCTTGACTTTTCCTGAATCGTATAGTTTCTTTGCCGCCTGTATGCGATAAGTAAAGTATAAATTAGGGCGATTTCCTATATTTTTCGCGGCTCCCAGCACTAAAGCCGCTTTTTGGGCAGGAATATTTTCCACATCGTCATAAACATGACTTTTCGCGTCACGCGCGATTTTCAGGTTAGCGAAAAGAATGACGAAAACCATCAGTATAAATATGATGGAAGTTATTAGAAGGACAAGTTTAAGTTGCTTTTTGGTATAAGTCTTCATCAAACGCGGTCTAAAACTTTCTTCATTAAATCTTCGATTGAACCTTTATAATTGGCGTTAGACTCGCCGGCAAGGCGGTTGGCGATAATTGTGCATACCGTCATCGCCCGGTGTCCCATCAGTTTGCCGAGACCGGCTAAGGGCGCGCTTTCCATTTCGTAATTGGTAATCATCTCTTCGCCATACTTAAACGTTTCTATCTTACCGTTCAGGTCGGGGTTGGCAAGAGGCATACGCACATAACGACCTTGCGGTCCGTAGAACCCGATAGCGGAAATAGTGACGCCTTTTATCATGTCATATCCGATCTGCTCAACCAAACCTTCATCGGCTTTCACCACGTATGGGGCACAATGTTGAGGATTCCAGTCCACGTGTTTTTTGAACGCGTCTTCAAAGTCTAACAATGTAACTCGGTTACGCCCTTCGTAATAATTGAGGACGCCATCGAAGCCTATCGACTTAGCTGCAACCACATACGAGCCTATCGGACAATACGGCTGTAATCCCCCTGATGTACCCACGCGTACCATTGTCAGCTGTTTGAAGTCTTTCTTTACTTCGCGTGTCTCAAAATCCACGTTGACCAACGCGTCCAGTTCGGTGATTACTATATCGATATTATCCGGTCCTATACCATGAGACAGAGCTGTGATACGCTTACCTTTATATGTCCCTGTAATCGTATGAAATTCACGACTTGCCACATCGCATTCGATGCTGTCGAAAAAGGAGGCGGTAAGGCTTACCCTGTCCGGATCACCCATCATAATTATTTTGTCCGACAGTTGTTCGGGTTTTATGTGTAAATGGAAAGCGCTTCCATCGTTATTGATAATTAGTTCGGAATCAGGAATCACTCTCATAGTCATCTATTTTAGTTAATTTGACAAAGATAATATTTTTCGGTCAACAGTCAAATCCAAAAAAAAGCTCTTAGCCTTTAGTTATTATTAGCTTTCGTCGCTTCGCGAAAGTCTCCCGCTAATCTTAACCGTATCGTAACAAATCCTTAGTCCGTTTGTCGCAAGCCCGGTATAGCTTTGTATCAGAAATTAAAACAAGAATAAAAATGAAAAAAAAGACATTATTGTTTATCGCTGTAACACTCGTCATCGCGTTAAGTTCATGTGGAAAAAAAGAAACGTCCTTGTCGGGGGCGGGAGCCTCATTCCCCGCGCCGTTCTACAATATTGTATTTAAAGATTATGCTAAAACAGGCGGCAACGTGACATACGGAGCCATCGGCAGCGGCGGCGGAATACGTAGCTTAAAAGATAAAACAGTGGATTTTGGCGCGACGGATGTTTTCTTATCCGAAAAGGAATTGCAGGAAATGGGCGCTGACATTGTACATATTCCTACAGCGCTGGGCGGAATAGTTCTTTCTTATAATCTGAAAGATGTGAAAGAGATGAAACTTACCGCCGAAATTATTTCCGACATTTACAGAGGGAAGATTACAAACTGGAACGACGCCCGATTGAAAGAATTAAATCCGACGTTAAACTTGCCGGACAAGAAAATCATTCCTGTTTATCGTTCCGACGGTAGCGGCACTACATCCGTGTTCTCCGAATATATGTCGAAGGTAAACGAAGCATGGAAGGTCGAAATCGGCGAAGGCAAATCGCTGAAATTCCCTGAAGGCATCGCTGCCAAAGGAAATCCGGGAGTGGCGGGTATTATCGCCGAAACGGAAGGCGCGATAGGATACATCGGTTCGGAATACGCCTTGGCGTTGAATATGTCTTCGGCTCTGTTACAGAACAGCTCGGGCAACTTCATCGCCGCCGACGGCAAAAGCATTTCAGCCTCGGCAAATGTGGATATTCCAAACGATACGCGTGTGGTTATTACCAATTCGTCAAACCCGGAGGCATATCCTATCAGTACATTTACATGGATTATAGCTTATAAAGAGCAAAACTATAACAACAGGACGGAAGCTCAGGCGCAAGCGTTGGCAGGATTGTTTAATTACATCATCAGCGACGAAGGACAGGCGGCGGCGACTAAAACGCACTATGCCCCTCTGCCCGCGGTTGTCGTGGAAAAAACAAAAGCGATTATTCAATCGATGACGTTTAACGGAAGCCCTGTGACAGTAGCTCCTTAAAATTACCTCACGAGGCTTGTCGGGACTTATAAAAAATGAAAGATAAGATATTTAGGGTTATATTATTTTTGGCATCAGGCTTGATTATACTGCTCACCGCGGGAATTATATACGGGCTTGTAAGTCAAAGTTTCGAAGCTTTTTCCGAATTTGGCTTTTGGGGCTTTATTACATCATCCGAATGGGATTCGCGCGATGATGTGTATGGCGCTTTGCCCTTTATAGCGGGAACGATGCTCACCTCCATTCTGGCGTTATTGTTCTGTATTCCGTTCTCGTTATCCGTGGCGTTGTTCAACGGCGAATATTTCCGCGATAAGAAACTATCGACAATCGTCAGCTCTGTCGTGGACTTACTTGCCGGCATACCGTCCATCGTATATGGGTTGTGGGGTTTTTACACCTTGCGCCCTGTACTTATTGATATTGGGGTGAATGATCAGGGATTCGGCGTCTTGCTGTCATCTATCGTATTAGCCATAATGATTATACCTTATGCCTCATCCCTTAGCGCCGAGTTTATAGCGATGGTTCCCAATGAATTGAAAGAGGGGGCTTATAGTCTGGGCGCGACCAATCTGGAAGTGATTACCTATGTCAATTTGCCGGTGGCGGGTTCGGGTATATTCGCGTCCTATATATTGGCTTTCGGGCGCGCGTTGGGCGAAACAATGGCTGTAACCATGTTGATAGGTAATACGATTAATATTCCAACATCCTTGTCCGATACCGGAAATTCGATGGCGAGCATCATCGCGAACCAGTTTGGAGAAGCCGGCGGGTTGAAATTAAGTTCGTTAATGGCAATCGGGCTGTTGCTGTTCCTTATCACGGTCTGCATCAATTTTGTGGCTAAGTATATAATGAAAATGGTAAATAAATGAGAAAAGGATATAGAGCGACGTCAAAATACAGGCTGGCGAAGAGCCGGATATTCTTTTTCGGAGTATGCGCTTTGTCGGGACTTACGATGATTCCGCTTTTTCTCATATTGTGGGAACTCATCAGGAAGGGATATAAGCAGTTTAACCTGAACCTGTTTACGGAAGTAGCTCCCACGTCTATGGAAGCCATGTTGGCGCGTATCAGCGATAGTCCCATACCCGGAGGTATCCTGAACGGGATTACGGGGACATTGCTTATTTTGGCTGTCGCGATAGTCATCGCCATACCGGTGGGAATAATGGCAGGCGTTTATATCGCCGAAAATCAGAAAAAAAAGATGGCGGGTTTGGTACGGAGCTTGAGCGACTTGTTGCAGGGCATACCATCAATCGTTATCGGAGTGATCGTGTATATATGGGTCGTCGTTCCCATGTCCGGCTATTCGGCGTTGGCAGGTAGCGTGGCGTTGGTTGTAATGATGTTGCCGATGATAATACGATCTACCGAAGAGAGTATGAAAATGTTGCCGACATCGCTGAAAGAAGCGGGATTAGCCTTAGGCGGTTCATATAGCGGTGTTGTGCTGCGTATCTTGTTGCCGTCCGCTTTTAGTGGTTTGTTTACCGGTTCGTTGCTCGCGGTATCGCGCGTGATGGGCGAGACGGCGCCGCTATTGGTCACCGCGTTGGGCGCGGCGACGGTAAACTGGGATATAACGTCTCCTACAAGCGCCATATCCCTCTTGATATGGGAATTTTATAATGACCCAAACCTCGCGGATTTAGTATGGTCTTCCTCCTTGCTGCTTCTGCTCTTTGTCTTGGGAATAAATCTTTTTGCAAAAAGTATAGCTAAAAAATGGAAAATTCAGTAAATTTGAACGAACAACATATTCTTGAACTGAAAGACGTTTCAGTATCATACACCCCGGGTAAGAACGCGGTAAACAAGGTAAGCGCGATTATCAACCCCTATACCGTCACTGCTGTCATGGGACCGTCGGGATGCGGGAAAAGCACGCTGCTGCGGGCGATAAACCGTATGCACGAGCTTTATCCCGATATTGTCACCACCGGGGAAATACTGCTGAAAGGGCAGAATATATTTGATATGAACCCGATGAAAGTCCGGCGTTTGGCGGGAATGGTGTTCCAGCGTCCCAATCCGTTCCCGACCATGAGCATTTACGATAACGTGATAGCCGGATATAAATTGAACAATATAAAATTGAGCAGGACGGAAAAAGACGAGATCGTGGAAAATAGCTTGCGAAGCGTTGCTTTATGGGATGAGGTAAAAGATTCCATCACGAAGAAAGGGACATTCCTTTCGGGAGGGCAACAACAACGTTTGTGCATAGCTCGTACATTAGCCCTGAAACCCGAATTGCTGTTGATGGATGAACCGACCTCCGCGCTTGACCCTATTTCGACAAGTAGGATAGAAGAGTTGATTTTTGAATTGAAAAAAGAATATACAATAGTGATTGTCACGCATAATATGTCTCAGGCTGCCCGTTTATCGGATAATTCCATGTTTATGTATCTGGGCGAATTGGTTGAATATGGAACGACAAAGCAGATGTTTACCAAGCCTAAAGATAAGCGTACGGAGGATTACCTGACAGGGGTGTTTAGTTAACCATTAGCTAACAGATAGAAATTATGACTTCAAATATAAAGAACAAACAATTAGAGCTTCTGCTTCATGACTTCGAATTATTATCGAAAAACGCCATGATACAAATGCAGATAGCGTCCAAACTATTGAAAGATAATTCCATAGACGAGTTGTATGTGGAAGCGGAATCCAATGAAATTATCATGGACAGGCTGGAAATAAAAATAAGGGAAGAAGTTGTGTTCACGATCTTCCAGTTTAATCCCATAGCCGCCGACCTGAGAAAGATAATAACTTATCAGGATGTGACTACTAATTTGGAACGGATAGGGGATATACTCCTCAATATTATTCACTTTCTTCGTGAAACGGATCGTGGTCTACCCGAATTTGAAAGCATCAATAAAAAGATAGCCAAAATGATGGGGTATGCCGCCGGGATGTTGCGCAACGCTATTTTTTCATTTTCTAACGAAGACAGCCTTATTGCCTATCAGGTTATAAAAGAAGATGATAAAGTAGATGAGTTGTTTCATCAAATTTCATCATCTTTGCAAGAAACTTTTGCCGGCAGGCAGTTAAGTAAAGATGAAGTGAAGAGTATTATAAATATAAATGCCATATCATATAATCTGGAACGGATAGGGGACAGCTCGACGAATATCGCCGAATCCGCCATTTATTTAACCGAAGGGAAAGATATAAGACATGGAAACAAACAATAAGAATATAGACATTCTGATCGTTGACGACGAACCGGATATCCGTGAGATATTGCAGTTTAACCTGCAAAACGAAGGTTATAAAATAGACCTTGCGGAATCGGCGGAGCAAGCGGCTGAATTATTGTCGTCCAAGCACCGGCTTATCTTGTTGGATGTGATGATGGGAGGGATGTCGGGCTTTAAGTTCGCAGATCGGTTGCGAAAAGCCGGAAACAATATTCCAATCATCTTTTTAACGGCAAAAGATACGGAAAATGATATGTTGACAGGCTTTTCGATAGGAGGCGACGACTATATCTCAAAGCCGTTTTCAATCAAAGAAGTGGTGGCGCGGGTAAAAACCGTGTTGAAAAGAACCGGCGGGCAGACGGATGACGAACAACGAAACTTATTAGTGGTAGGCGATCTGGTGATCGACTTTTATACAAAAACGGTGAACGTGGATAATGAAATCGTGGAATTGACCAAAACAGAGTTTAATATATTAGTCTTATTGGTTCAGAACGCGGGAAGGGTATTTTCGCGTACGGATATTCTGGATAAGGCATGGAAAGATGACGGTATTGTTTTGGAGAGGACGGTTGATGTCCACATTGCCCGTCTGAGAAAGAAAATAGGTGTCTATGGCGATTATATCATCAATCGCACCGGATATGGATATACTTTTAATATGCCGATAAACTAAGAAACTGTTTAGTGGCGTTAGCGATAAAATATGAGATTTGTAACTCGCGACGGCGCGAAGGGCGAAGTAACTTATAACTCGTAACTGAAAAATTATGAAACGAAGCATGATTTTTGTCAAATCACCAAAGTCCATGATAATAAAAATCATGCGAGTTCCATATGGCAACTAAAATCAAAATTATTATCGTATGAAATTGACTTATAAATACCGGATATTTTTTTATTTCTTCATCATATTCGCCTTGTTCGCGGTATGCGTGATTGTGATTGAGCAAGAAGAAGAAAAAAAACAACGCACCCAGGCTCTGGAAGATCGTCTCGACAGTTACGCCGATATGATTCATCTGTATATGGAGCAATATCAGTTAAGCGACAGCAACATCTCAGAACTGCGAACGCTGGCAAAAGCAATGCCGTTGGATATACGTATCACAATTATAGATGAATCGGGGAAGGTAATATTCGACAAAGATGTGGAAAATCTCAATTCTTTGGAAAACCATGCCGATCGTCCTGAAATAAGAAGCGCGTCATATCAGGGGAAAGGCTCTAATATCCGCGTGTCGGCTTCTACCCATCACGAATATCTGTACTATGCCAAACGTTATAAGGGATACTACGCGCGTGTGGCATTGCCTTACACGATAGAAACAAAAGGAATGTTGAGAGCCGACAATCTGTTTATATACATCGTGACAGGCATGTTTATTATTGTCTTGCTCTTGCTGAATTATGTAGCGGGAAAGTTTAGCCGGTCAATTTCTCTACTGAAGAATCTGGCGGTAAAGATAAAAGAAGACAAGCCTCTGCCTGAAAAAATATTATTCTCGGATGAAGAGTTGATAGAGGTTGGAAATCAATTGGTTGATATGTTGAACCAACGGGAAAAAGGCAGGCGTGAAATAGAATTGGAACGTGAAAAACTGATACAGCATTTCCATTATTCAAAAGAAGGCATTTGTATATTCGATCGCGATATTAAGAAGATTTACGCGAATACTAATTTCTACCAGTACTTCAATTTCATAGCAGAACAGCCGATATTCGATTTGGACGCGATTACGGAAGAACCTGCCTTTGATTCGGCGATCGAATTTATAAACAAGCGGAATGGAGACGATAATTACCATATTTACCAGCTGCAAAAGGATGGGAAGACATTCTCGGTACAAACAATTGTTTTTGAAGACGGCAGCTTTGAAATTACGATAAAAGATATAACCAAGACGGAGAAAACCCGCCTGTTGAAACAGGAGATGACAAATAATATAGCGCATGAACTGCGTACGCCTGTCACCAGCCTAAGGGGTTATTTGGAAACGTTAAGCACCCGGACGCTATCTGAGGATAAGCAATCTCAATTTATAAGCAGGGCATATTCGCAAGCGATCCGCTTGTCGAGTCTTATCGAAGATGTAAGCTTGATCAGCAAAATGGAAGAAGCCCCATCGCTGTTCGTGACGGAGGAAGTGAATCTGTTGCGGTTGATCAACGATGTAAGGATCGACCTGACGGACAAATTGAGAGAGAATGATATTCAATTACAGGTATCGATAAAAGATGACCTGACGATAAACGGCAACTACACGCTGTTATACTCTATCTTCCGCAACCTGATGGATAATTCGATCAGCTATGCGGGGCAACATATATTGATAGATATAAGCAACTATATGGAAGATGGGGAATCTATCTATTTCTCTTACTTCGATACGGGTAAAGGTGTTGAAACACAATACCTGCCCCGGCTATTTGAACGCTTCTACCGCGTCAACGAAGGTCGTACCCGCGACACAGGAGGTTCAGGTCTTGGATTATCCATCGTGAAGAACGCCGTGCTTTTTCATAAGGGAGAGATACAGGTAAGGAGTCATTCGGGCGGAGGATTGGAATTTCTCTTCACACTAAGGAAATAAAGGGTCAACTCTACGAGTAATAAGTTACAAGTTACGAGTTTACAAGCGTACAAGTGTACAAGAAGAATTAAGAAACAACGTTCGGCGTAGCCAATTAGGAAAGGCGCAAAGTACTTATTAACAGGATTAATCTATACGTGGCGCACGCCTTTTCTCCGATGTTCCGCGGGGACGGCAATTGCACAACATAATATACCATCAAAAGTACTTTAACTTTTTATAACACAAATTTAACGCCGCGAACGGCTAAAAACCGTCATCTCTTTTTTGCAAAATTATCTATATATAGTAAGAAACTTTTTCTAAAACCCTAAAAACTATAATAGATATGTCGAAGTACAACGAAGAATTAGCCGAACAAATTGTGTCATACATCGAAGATGATACCTATTCAATTTCCGAAATATGCGAAATACTGAATATCAGCCGGAAAACATTTTATGAATGGCAAAATATAAAGCCCGAATTCCGAAAAGCCGTAAAAGAGGCGAAAGAATGTTTTGAGGAAAAGTTAGAGGCGACCGCCCGGCGTTCGTTGATGCGCAAGATTAATAATTACAACCTGATCGATATTTACAAGACCTACGTTCCCGACCCGAACGACCCGGACGAGCTGATTTTAGAGTCGAAAGTGGTGCGCGACAGGGAATACGCGCCCGACATTCAAGCCATCAAATTGGTCTTGGCGCGCTACGACAAAAAGATGGAAAAGCAGCAAGCGACGGAGAAAGAGAACAAGCCCCTTCGGATCATTGTGGATACGGATGAATCGGCGGTGAACGTGAGGGACTGTATGGATAAACTATGGGGCGACACCACGATTGTAGAACTGGGGGATAATGTTGACCCATCACGGATTCGACCGAAGAAACCGGAAGAACCGCCTGTCGAACCGAAACAAGAAGAACCGAAGTCAGAACCGCCAAAGTCCGAAGAAACGAAACCCGAACCACCTAAGGTTGAACCCTCAAAACCCGTGCCGCCAAAACCTCCTGTCGCTCCCGTCAACAGCGGGTCGAAGATAGCGCCTCCGGGATGGAAAATACTGTAAAAAGTTGGAAGTTTTGAGTTTTAAGTAATAAGTAAAGAGTTACAAGTTCCAAGAAAATGGAGAAATTAAAAAGGCTCAAAGTTTTGAATTTAAAGTACTTATTGCTTATTACTTATTACTCATTACTTATTACTCATTACTTATTACTCATTACTTATTACTCATTACTCATTACTCATTACTTATTACTCATTACTCATTACTTATTACTCATTACTTATTACTCATTACTCATTATTCATTACTGATAACTTAATTGTCTGTTTCGACCCAACGGGTCGTATGTTTATAGCTAATATCAAAATCTCATCTATACGACCCCGCAGGGGTCGAACGCAGACGGTATGTGCTTTTTCTATAAACATACGACCCCTTCGAGGTCGTTTTATGAAGAATGATAGTGTACAAGATTTCTAGTGTACAAGTTTACTAGAAGAATGGCGCAAAGCGATGATTGAAAAGGTCTTTGAAATGATGGAGTAGTTACAAGTTACGAGTTACAAGTTGCGAGTAGAAGAACAAGAAGAAAGAGTTATTAGGAATGTCGCGAAGCGATGTTACCCGAAAAGTGTTACATTTGTTACCTTTTTAAGTTTTAAGAGCCTGTTTAAATTTTATTGGTTTTATTATTTTATACTAACGCGTTATCGAGGTCTTGTCGGGCGTCAGCCAACGCCGTTTACTTCATGGACGGGGCACCCGCCGGGCGAAAAAGGCGTAAAACGAAAACGTGTTTGAGCTTATCCGCCGATTCGGATATAACAACATTTGGAGCGAGTTTTTTCGTTTAGCCTTTAAGCGCCCGTAGCGGGTCGGCAGATGAAGTTGGCGTTAAAGCGTTTTTGCTTCCTTTTGCGGCTTTGGGCAAAAGGAAGGCAAGCAATCTGTGATTGCGCGCAGAAAAAATAGACGATAAAAAAAAGAAACAACGCTGTCTGAAAGAAAGGACTTCTGAAAACTGTTACTTTTGTTACTTTTTAAGTTTTGAGTGCACAAGTTTACAAGAGTTCTAGCAAGTTAGCATGCTAGTAAACTTGAACTCTCGAACTCTAGTAAACTAAAAAAACTGTTACTTTTGTCACCTTTTTTAAAGCGATTCGCTATTGACTAAAAAAATAAGCTTTATGACGGACATAGAACTTTTATCTCAATATTTTTTTACATTTGCACATAGTTACGAGTTACTATGTCCTTCTTACAGTTGCGAATGACAAGAATTTTAGCATGTTAATAAACTTTTCACTATTGATTATTGTTTACTTGCTAAGATGATAATTAACAATAGAGAAGCGAAAGCGACTCTAACAAGTGAATAAAACGATGAATAATAGAGTAGCATCCTTATTTGGAATAAAATACCCGATCATATCGGGAGGAATGGTTTGGTGTAGTGGTTGGCGATTAGCATCGGCGGTTAGTAATGCCGGAGGCTTAGGACTTATCGGCGCGGGTTCGATGCACCCCGACACCTTACGCGAACACATACAAAAATGTAAAGCCGCGACAGATAAACCTTTCGGGGTAAATGTACCGCTGATGTATCCCGAAATAGACGCCATTATGGATATAATCGTTTCGGAAGGCGTGAAGATTGTCTTTACCTCTGCCGGAAATCCTAAAACATGGACAAAAAAATTGCAGGAACACGGCATTATAGTGGCGCATGTGGTTTCCAGTTCCAAATTTGCCCTGAAATGTGAAGAAGCAGGCGTTGATGCTGTCGTTGCCGAAGGTTTTGAAGCCGGAGGTCATAACGGACGCGAGGAGACATCAACAATGGTGCTGATTCCTCAGGTGAAGAAAAGCCTAACCATCCCGCTTATCGCCGCCGGCGGTATAGGGACAGGAAGCGGTATGCTTGCCGCTTTTGCGCTTGGAGCAGAAGGAATACAGATGGGGTCACGCTTCGCGCTCACTCAGGAAAGTTCGGCTTCACAGGAATTTAAGGAGCTATGTATCAATCTTAAAGAAGGAGACACAATGCTGTCCTTAAAGAAACTCAGTCCTACCCGCATGATAAAGAATGACTTCTATAATACGGTACAGGCAGCCGAAGACAGAGGCGCCGCCGTAGAAGAAATGCGTGAAATACTTGGCAGAGGACGTTCCAAAAGAGGTATATTTGAGGGGAACCTATCGGAAGGAGAACTTGAAATCGGTCAGATTAGCTCGTTGATAACGGATATACCGTCGGCGGCAAGTGTGGTTGATACTGTGATAGAAGAATATAACAATAGAAGGAATGAGTTGCTGCCGGAGATAATATGAAACTCTGACGCGATAAGAGAATGAAAATATTGTGATTTTAGAACGCCGATATGTTATTAAATAACAACCGGAGGAGCAGGCTATTAACCTTGAAGCAGAAATCTAACATAAATTTACACCTATATGAAACATACGAGAAAATACTACTGTATCTATCTGATTTTCATTTGCCTATGCTTTTCATTTTCTTGCAAAACGAAAGTCGAAAAAGAAGTATATGACTTTGAACAAATAAAGTCGAAAGGAGAACTTACTATTATCACGCTCAATAGCTCTACCTCGTACTTTATCTACAAGGAAGAGCCAATGGGGTATGACTACGATTTAGCGCAGGACTTTTGCGACCATTATGGGTTGACACTGAACGTGAAAATCGCCGAAAACACGACTAAGCTCTTGGAAATGCTTGAGAAAGGAGATGGCGACCTTGTCGCTTTTCCTGTCCCTATCCAAAATGAGCTGAAAGATTCCATCTCCTATTGCGGGCTGAATCAGGTGACGCACCAAATTCTTGTGCAATCGGCGAACAAAGGGGATACAATCATAAAAGAAGTGACAGGGCTTATTGGAAAAGAGGTATATGTAGAAGAAAACACGAAATACCACCAAAGGCTGATCAACCTCAACTCGGAACTGGGCGGAGGCATCAAAATACACCCGGTAAGTGAAGATACCATTACCAGTGAAGACCTTATAGAAATGGTTTCGTTAGGTAAAATCAAATATACAGTGTGTGACGAATACATTGCCAAACTAAACCGTACCTATTACCGCAATATCGACATTTCGTTACCCGTGAGTTTCGACCAACGCGCTTCATGGGCTATACGAAAAGACACCCCAAAACTGGGAAAAGCGCTTGATGAATGGTTCGTCCAAAATGATAACACGCCTGTTTACAAAGGCATCACAAAGAAATATTTCGAGCTTAGCAAGCAACCGTTTGAAGGGGAATACAAAGCTCCCAAAAACCTGCCTAAAGGCACGGTTTCCATCTATGACGACCTGTTCAAGAAACATACCAAAGGCACACAGTATGACTGGCATTTACTGGCGGCGATATGCTACCATGAATCACGTTTTCAGAATAATCTCACATCATGGGCAGGGGCTGCCGGCATTATGGGGCTGATGCCTCGCACGGCTTCCTCCTTAGGCTTGACAAGCGAGGATCGCATGAATCCTGACCTAAGTATCGGGGCTGCCGTGGATTTATTAGACCGGTTGAATAAAATCTTCCGCGGCGTAAATGCTTCGGAACGGACAAAATTCATATTAGCGGCCTATAACGGTGGAAACGGGCACATCAACGACGCGCAGGCGTTGGCGGAAAAATATGGCGCGAGTCCTTATATATGGGAAGGCAATGTAAAGAAATATCTGGAATTGAAGAGTAATCCGGAATATTACAATGACCCCGTATGTAAGAGCGGGTATTTCAGAAGCGGAGAAACAACGGCATACGTCAATAATGTATTATCCACCATAGAGCGGTTTAAGCGCATCAGTCCTAAATAAGGATTAGAGAGTTAGAAGTCGTATTCTTTAAGTTTATTGGTAATAGTTACGGCTTCTACCGCCTCTTTTACGTCATGCACACGTAGAATATCGGCTCCGTTTTGGAGGGCGAAAGTATTCAGTACCGTTGTGCCATTCAGACTTTCGTCCGGCGTGGAACCTGTGAGGTGGTAGATCATCCTCTTCCTTGATATACCGACCAGCAGGGGTAGTTCAAAGACGGAAAAGCCTCGTAGGGTCGCCATCAGTTCGTAATTTTGTTCCATCGTCTTACTGAATCCGAATCCGGGATCTACAATTATATCATTCACGCCTCTCAGGTGCAGTTCTGCTATTTTCTTTGAAAAATAGAAGAAAATATCCTGAATAAAGTTGTCATAATCCGTCAATCCGCTCATCGTCTGCGGAGTACCGCGCATGTGCATGAGTATATAGGGAACGTTCAACCGCGCCGCCACATCAAACATCGTGTCATCGATCTCTCCCCCCGAAATGTCGTTGATTATAGCTACGCCATGTTCTTCCACACAAAAGCGGGCAACGTCCCCATAGAACGTATCCACCGATAGAATCGCGTCCGGAAATTCACGGTTGATAATATTCAAGGCAAACCCGAGACGTTCTATTTCTTCCCGCGCCGAAAGCAATGTGGATGTAGGGTTAGTGGATTGCGCGCCTATATCAATTATTTTACCCCCTTGTCCGAGAATCTCACCCACACGGGCTATGATTTCTTGTTCGCTCTGTTTACGGCTTCCCGCGTAGAAAGAATCCGGCGTGACATTCAGTATCCCCATCACGACAGGCTGTGAAAAGTCTAATAATCCGCCTTTTATATTTATCGTTTTCATCATCTCTAAATTATCGGTCAAATCGGAGCATCTCACCTCTAACCTCATTCACTGTTCCGTTATCAAAAGCGATTTTTCCATTAAGGAAAGTCTTTTCTATCGAGGTAGAAAACGTTTCGCCTTCCAATGGAGACCATTTACATTTGTACAGGATATTGTCCCGCGTGATTGTGTAAGGCTTATTCGGGTTTACAAGCGCCAAGTCGGCAAAGTAGCCCCTACGGATATACCCGCGTTTGTGTACCTGAAACAATTCCGCCGGGGCATGGCACATCTTGGCGACAACCTGTTCCTTTGTTATTTTTCCACGTTTCGCCTGTTCCAGCATCATTTGCAGGGAATGTTGGACTAACGGACCGCCGGACGCCGCTTTTAAAGCTCCTCCCTGTTTTTCTTCCAATAGATGCGGAGCATGATCGGTAGCGATAACGTCTAATTTCCCTTTTAGCAATCCTTGCGTCAACGCGTCCCGGTCTTGTATCGTTTTCACCGAAGGATTCCATTTTATGCGCGTTCCGTATTTAGAATAATCCTCATCGGAGAACCATAAATGATGTACGCAAACTTCCCCTGTAATCTTCTTTTCCGAGAGGGGTTTTATGTCAAACAGGCTTATTTCTTTTTCGGTGGAAAGGTGCAGGATATGCAGCCGTGCCTGATATTTATCCGCCAGTTCAACAGCTTCGGCGGAAGAAAGGTAACAAGCTTCTGTGCTACGGATAAGCGGATGATATTGAATTGGAATATCTTCTCCTAACTCCGCCTTGTATTTGGCTATATTTTCCCTGATTATTTCTTCTTTCTCGCAATGTGTCGCTATCAACATGTCTATCTCCGCGAAAATAGCCTGCAATACCTTTTTGTCATCCACCAGCATATTCCCCGTGGATGCGCCCATAAACACCTTGACGCCGCAAACATTTTTCCGATCTGCTTTTTTCAGTTCGGCAATATTATCATTGGTCGCGCCCATATAGAAGGAGTAGTTCGCATAAGATTTTTCCGCGCCCAGCTCAAATTTCCGTTCAAGGTTCTCTATTGTCGTTGTTTGCGGTTTTGTATTCGGCATTTCCATAAAGGAAGTAACTCCTCCGGCAATAGCAGCCCGGCTTTCAGTGGCTATGTCGCCTTTGTGGGTTAATCCCGGCTCGCGGAAATGCACCTGATCGTCAATCACTCCGGGTAGTAACCATAAACCCTTAGCATCTATTACAGTTGCTTTATTCAGTATCGCTTCCGGAACATCCGCCTTGTATATTTCGGATATAATATCTTTTTCTATCAATACCGAACCGATGAAAGACGCGCCTTCATTGATGATTGTCGCTTTGTGGATAAGTATCATAATCTAAATGTTTTTGCAAACTTAGACAAAAAAAATAAATTCCACTAATATAGTTCAAAGAAGGATACTGCTAAAATTTAAACAGATTATAAAAAACCGAATTTCGACTTTGTTCGTTTTTGTCTATATCCCGATAGAAACAGCAAAATCCACTGTAAACATTACACTTAGAAAAAAATATTAACCTTGGTTGTTGTCAAAAACGTATAATTAATGTACCTTTGCGACTCAAAAAAACAATTTATTCCCTTGCTCCAAGACTCTAAATATAATAGATATACAATAGCCACCCTCAAAGTGGGGCTATTGCTTGTTCTTATTTTGTATCTTTTTTCTACCAATTTCTTTTACCATATACATATTATAGATGGTGAAATGATATTGCATTCCCATCCTTATTCAGCGAAAAACGCTAATTCTCCAATACATTCACATACAGGTACCGAATTAAATTTGGTACAGCAGCTCATGCACTTTGAGGTGTCGGGATCTATTGTTCCATCTTATTTTATAGCTGAATTTCAGAATAAGCCTGTTATACTTCTTTCGAAAGTTTACCAATCCGCAAAAATCGAAGCCTCAAAGACTGATTTTAGGCTACGCGCTCCTCCTATTTTATAATTAGTTACAAGTAGGGACGTAATGCTTACGCCCGTTAGAGTTATAATTTACAAGAGTCCTAACTTATTCGCTTTTATCGCTTCGCGCCTCCAACGGCAAAAGGCTAATAGCTAATAATTGTTCACGACTGATAATAGATTTGTCATCTTATTATCCTCAAACATAAAAAAATAATGAAAAAATATATACTGATATTATTATCTTTCAGCCTCACTTTTTTAAATGCACAAGCAGAATTGGTACGTGCCGACGCCAATATATTCGGACATGTGGTAAACCGCCAAACCGGAGAACATATTCCGTTCATCAATGTGATACTGAAAAATACCACAATCGGAACATCTACCGATATAACAGGGCATTATACTCTAAAAAACCTTCCGGAAGGGAAATTTATCATCTTGACGCAGGGCATCGGTTTTAAACCTCAAGAAAAGGTAATAGAACTAAAAAGAGGGAAGTCGATAGAAGTTAATTTCGAGATTGAAGAAGATGCCCTGAAACTGAATGAAGTAGTTGTCACAGCCGGACGCACATCTCAAAAAAGGAGCGAAGCTTCGGTTATTGTGAATACAATAAGCACCAAAATGCTTGAAACCACACAGTCGGTTGTATTGGGGGAAGGACTGAATTACTGTACCGGATTGCGTTATGAAAACGATTGCCAGAATTGCGGCTTCTCGCAAATCAGGATGAATGGGATGGAAGGTCCTTATTCCCAAATATTAATAAACAGCCGTCCTATTTTCAGCGGATTAGCCGGCGTATATGGATTGGAACTAATTCCGTCAAATATGCTCGAACGTATCGAAGTGGTCAGAGGCGGCGGTTCGGTGCTTTACGGCTCAAATGCCATCGCGGGAACGGTCAACCTGATATTGAAAGACCCTAAGACGAATAGTTTTGAAGCCGGACTGAACACTTCTTTGATCGGGACGGGCGTAAGCGATTCCAACGGACCTGCCGCCGACTATAACGCGACGTTCAACGCTACATTGGTAACCGATGACTACAAAGCCGGAATTTCGGTTTTCGGCAATATGCGCGACCGCAAGATGTTTGACGCGAACGGCGACAGCTTCTCTGAAATAGCGCCGATGAAAAACACGGTCATTGGCTCGCGCATGTTTTATCGTCCGGCGTACAGGAGCAAATTAAGCCTCGATTTCTTCAACATACGTGAAGAACGTAAAGGCGGAAATAAGCAAGATTATCCTGATCACGAAAGAGATATATCCGAATCCGTCAAGCATGATATGATTACGGGAGCTTTGACATACGAACAATATCTTCGCGAGAGCGATTTGCTTACTGTATTCGCTTCGGGACAGTACCTCGACAGGGATTCTTATTACGGGGCAAAACAGTCATTAAGCGACTATGGTAATACTAAAGACAAAACCTACAATGTGGGAGCGCAATATAAAGTTTCGATCAATGATAATTCATTATTAATCGGAGGTATTGAATATACGGATTCGCATCTGATTGACAAAAAATTAGGCTATCCCGAATATGAAGTTGACGAAAACGGGACAATAATAGTGAACCATATCCCCAACCGTATTGTTTCCAACCAATCGTTATCAACAACGGGAGGGTTCGCCCAATATGAGATAAAAGTAGGTAAGGCTAAATTCCTTGCCGGAGCGCGCGTCGAACATTATTCGGTGGATGACAAGCAGGCGGACGGCGATAAGTCGGGAACGGTTTTCGTACCCCGCGCGAGCATTATGTATGATATTATGCCCTATTTGCAAACCCGCTTGGGTCTCTCCAGAGGTTATCGCGCTCCTCAGATTTTTGATGAGGATTTACATATAGAGACTTCGGGGTCGCGGCAGGTGATAAACAAGAATGATCCGAACCTGAAACAAGAAAACAGCACAAGCGCCACACTCTCTTTTGACTTCAACAAGAAAATCGGAGGGGTTAACGCCAACGTTTTAGTAGAAGGGTTCTATAATAAATTACATAATCCTTTCCGCAACGAAATAGGACAGCCGGATGAAAACGGAACGGTAATTTATACCCGTATAAACTCAAAAGATGGGGCGGTAGTGCAGGGTGTAAACATTGAATTAAAACTGATTCCATCCGACAAGTTAAACTTAAGCGCCGGATTTACAGTGCAATCGAGCAAATATAAGACCGCTGAAACCACATTTGGCGAAAAGAATTTCTTCAGGACGCCCGATGCTTATGGATTTTTTGCGATGGATTGGGAGTTTGCCAGCAATTTTGGAGTATCTGTTATGGGAAATTATACGGGTAAGATGTTATTCCCTTATTTTGGCCCCGAAATAGCGAATCCTGAAGCAGGAAAACTATATAAATCGAATCGTTTTTTTGATGCCGGGTTGAAACTGCATTATGATATGAAAGTAGCCGGAAATATCACGGTGGAATGGTTTGCCGGAATGAAGAATATATTCAATTCATACCAGAATGACTTTGACAAAGGAATTGACCGGGATCCTTCCTATATTTATGGGCCGAGCTTACCCCGTACGGTTTTTCTAGGATTTCGGATAGGCAATTTGCTGTAATCATGAGTGAACGAGTGAAAAAAAGTTTTTCATCAAATAGTTTGTGATTAACTGTCAAAACATTATCTTTGCACTCGCTAAAAACGAAAAGGATGGTCCGGTAGCTCAGCTGGATAGAGCAACAGCCTTCTAAGCTGTGGGTCTTGAGTTCGAATCTCAACCGGATCACTA
>JAISKQ010000080.1 GCA_031260865.1 Prevotella sp. | reverse complement strand
TAGCCTTTAAGCCCGTAGCGGGTCGTCCTATGAAGTGGGCGTTAAAGCGTTTTTGCTTCCTTTTGCGGCTTTGGGCAAAAGGAAGGCAAGCAATCTGTGATTGCGCGCAGGAAAAATAGTCGACAAAAAAAGAACCAACGCTGTCTGAAAGACAGGACTTCTGAAAACTGTTACTTTTGTCACCTTTTTGAGTGTACAAGAGCATTAGTTTACAAGAGTTCTAACAAGTTAGTAAACTTGAACGCTTGAACTCTAGTACACTAAAGAACTACTTAGGGTCTGCTGACTGAAAAGAATTGTGCGTAGGACATCAATATCAATAACACAAAAAAGGTAACAAAGAGTTGTTACTTTTGTTACCTTTTTCTATAATTAGCTGTTAGCCGTTTGTTTTCAGCTATTTGCTGTTCTTATACCGGATTAGCGCTTCTAAGAAGTAATAGTCCGCATATACCAGAGGTTTGTCTATTTCCGACTTATGAGGAAGGCTTCCCACGCTGTGCATCAGCAGGAAATCGGCGTTTGTACCTAATGCCGCCCTGTATGCCGGCGATGCCAAGCTATGCAGCATTTTCACGGCATAATCGGTATAATTTCGGTTGTCGGCGTATCCCGCCAGCTCAAATAACGCGGAGCACACAATAGCGGCGGCAGAAGCGTCTCTCAGCTTTTCCTGATATTTTGCCGCGTACGATTTCCATCCGGGAGTATATCCTGCTTCTCCTACATTGAAGTCCCACAATGGAACTAAATCGTCAGGTAAGTTCTTCAAGTAAAGGTCAGCAGCTTTAATCGCCGCGTCAAGGTATTTGGCGTCTTTTGTTTCCCTATACACCATTGTGAAACCGTATATAGCCCACGCTTGTCCGCGCGCCCATGTCGAGTTATCGCTGAATCCCTGGCTGGTTCCCTGATTCAAGACCTTTCCGCTTATCGTGTCATAGTTCACAACGTGATAAGTACTGAAGTCTTCCCTGAAATGGTTCTTAAGTGTTGAATCGGAGTGTTTTACCGCTATGTCGTAATACTTCTTATCCCCTGTTATTTTGGAGGCGTAGAAGAGCATCTCCAGATTCATCATATTATCGATGATAACAGGATAGAACATTTCGGTAGAATCGTCCCACGCCTTGCGGTAATTCCATGATTTTATGGTATTTGTCTTTTCACTGAAACGAGAAGACAAGGAGTTGGCACTTTCTGTCAGTATTTTTTTATACTCGGCATTAGGGAACAATCTGTCGGCATTACCATAGCTGCAATACATCATAAAGCCGAGGTCATGGTGTCCGGTAAAAGTCTTCAGGGGTTCTAAGGTTGCCGTCCATTTTTCAGCGACGTCTTTCCACTTCGCGTCACCGGTCAGTTCGTACAGAAACCATAACGATCCGGGGAAGAATCCGGGCGTCCAGTCATACATTCCTGTGACCACCAAATCCCCGTTATTTTTCGTTGTGCGCGGATAATTCTTTCCGGTAGGCTCTCCCAGCGATTGCAACATTTTATCTGTCTGAGCCGTGGCAAATGCTATATTTTCTTTTATAAAAGCCGCTTTCTCTTTTTGCTCGTTTTGACAAGCCACCATCAAAGGAATAGCAAGAAGAAGCGTGAGAAAGAGCGACTTAATGTTTTTTAAGTTCATCGTTTATTGTTTTAATTATGGTTTTATATAATCCCCTATTATCCATTTTTTTGGCATTCAGCGATATTCTGAATATTTCGTCGCCCCATACGTTTGATAACCGGCTGTCGTCCAATGTTATCTTTTCCAATACAGGGTCAAAGCTATTTTTATCGTATAGCAACTGGTATTTCTTATCCTTTATGGTAATCTGTACCACGCCCGGTTGTGAGACATCCGCTTTGCCCCATGTCATAAAATTCAACCTGTTAGCTGTCCGCGCGTTATTTATGTCAAATTTATCCTCGACGAGGAGGCTGTTTTTCGATAACTTATAGGTGCGTTCCCATTTGTTTATACCGGCTTCGGCAGGATAGGACTTCGAAATATCCAGCGAAAAGGTCTTGCTTTTCTTATCGGCTTTTACGTTGGTCGCTTTATATTGCCTTCCGAAGCTTTGCGGAAATCCGTTTATCCGGGGTAGGTTATGATAATCGCTTTGCATCGTCCAGATCGTATAGCGTTCGTTACTGAATGTCTTTTTGGTATAAGTCCCCACCCCAACGTCCAATAACACAGGTTCTTCGCAGGCGTATAAGGAGAATGTCCCCGCGTCGTTATGGTTGTGGCTTTCATCGTTAAATCCTCCTTTCCCCGCAAAGAACAGGTCGCCTTCGCTCATATAACAGAACTCCGTATCGGGATACCATGTGAAAGGCGCTACGGTATGAACAGGGTCGAATTTGTCTATTTCTTGTTCGCAGGCGATGTCCGCCAACGCTCTGTAAATATCGCGCGCTATTGAGATTTTCCTTGGAGAGCTTTTTTTTACGTAGGAAGCAATTTGTTCCATTTCAGTACTTTTCACCATCTTTCCGTAACGATATGCCAATCGGTAGTCTAAGCCTTCCCGGGCTGAAGCATCGGCGAAATTTACGACCCATCCGTTACCGACATACGACCGGGAAATGTATTCCCCCATGTTTTTTACCATCGGGTCGGCAAACAGGGATATTTTCCCGTCTGTGGCGTCATATAGCACTTGCAGGTAATCATACAGTTTGCCGGCGGCATGTCCCCAATAGGAAGGACCTTCTTCACAAGCTCCGTCATCAGGGCTGTGATTAAGGAATTTATCTACCGACAGCATTGTTTTGTAAACACCTTTTATCAGCCTGTCTTTATCTTTTTCGACCAAAAGGAAGCACTGCAACACACTTGCGTTACACCAAACATTCCAGTTGTTGACAAGCTCTTTGTCTGAATTTACGTTGGTCGCCATCCACCAAAATCGGGTTTCATTGAGATAAGGCGTCAATATACGGCTTTCTATTTCATGGTATAACCGTTCCGAAACAAGGGGATTGACCTTGTCAAACTCTTTATTCAGAAAGTAATATATCCAAGAGAACGCCGCGCCCACGTCCCCCGAAACAAGGTCGATGACATGATCGTTCAGTTTGGGGAATGAACCTCTCACACGTTGCAGCGCTAAATGGGCTGATAGAGTCCATGACGTCATTTCACAATTATGGAAGATACCATTTATCAATTGATCCATAAACCGTCCTTTTCCTTCCGCCATTTCCGCCATGAAAAGATTGGATATAGCATTCAGGTTACTGTTGTATATACCCTCCATATTACTCCGGTTACCGGTACGGGTATATTCCAAGTAGTCCGTCGCTTTCACTACCTTCCAGTCATACGTCAGGTATTTTTCACCCTCTGCGATACAATACGATTTGCTTTCGCCCATCAACCGATCCCAACCTTCACGGTCGGCATAGTCGGGATAATGCACCCATTTTTGGTTTTCTACAAGCAAACTGCCTAATTTTTCCAAATCCGCCGCCTTTTGGAGCAAGTTCCTTTCTTTATACGCATGGGCATTCAGGCATATAAAAATCAGGCAGAATGTCAGTAATTTCTTCATTTTATTGTTTAATTGATTCATGGTAATCTTTCAGGAATACTTGTCCGCTCCATGCTTTTTGGGAAGTCCATGCTTCCGCCGGATCTGTCCAAAACGCGTGATCGGCAGGTAAACCTAACGGCAGGAATACCAAAGACGTCATGTACAGGCTACCGCCATTGGTATAATAGTCGGCAAGATTAGGTTGGTGTCCTACAAATCCGAGTTGCAGGTAACCCTCTTTATTGAAATTGCCGTCCGCCGCGAACATCCTTTTCATCACGCAAGTGAGGGCATTTCTTACTTGTCCGTTCGTCAGCGTCTTGGGTAAACCATATTTCCACGCCGACAGGGCTAATGCTTGGAATGCTCCCATGCGATAGGTCATAGATCGTCCCACCGCGGGGTAAGCCGCTTCGGGTGAAATAAGGCGTTCCACCAGCTGGTTGTAACGTTGCATCCGCCGGAGCGCCAAACTGAATTTAACAGGGCTGCTTATCTTCTTGTTTTCCATCACCTCTATGATTTCAACAAACATAGGGTGCATCACATAAGCATTGTAATAATCGAGAGAATATTCATCCCCGTCGGAATACCATCCGTCTCC
>JAISKQ010000079.1 GCA_031260865.1 Prevotella sp. | reverse complement strand
AAGAATGGCGCAGAGCGGTGATTGACCGAAAAGTGTTACTTTTGTCACTTTTTTAGAGCTCTTGTAAACTTGAACTCTTGTAAACTTGAATACTAATAAACTGTTACTTTTGTCACCTTTTTTTAGAACGTTATCTATAACCGTGATAATTAACAGTATAGTAATAGTCTAAAGTACCTTGCTCTAATTGGATCACAATAGCCTCAATAGCAGCATCTTTCCCTTCGGTATCATACTCTGTTTTTAAGCTGTTGCCAAAAAGTCCGGCAAAAGCATTATAGACACCGGCTTTGAAACTGCCCATAAGCGCTTTAACGATATTATAGGAAGATATATTACTCTGACGGTCAACAAGTTTGATAAGTATCTTACCCTGATTTTTTGTCAAGCGTTTCATCTTAGGCTTATATTCATCCATCATGAACTTTTGCACGTCATTCATGTACTTGTCTCTTTCTTTGTCGGTAGGCAACGTTTGCATATATTCGTATGTCTCAATGATAGCGGCTGTTATCTTATTCGCGTATGGATAAGCAATCCTAACATCTCGTACTAATTTGGAGTACTCCTGCCGCTGCTTCTCGTTCTTGAACTTCAGCGGGGCAAAGACATAGACCGGTTTGAGGTTCATAACAGCAATCGTATCCCCTTTATAGATAGCAGCCATATCTATATATGTCTTTGGTTTTTCCTGCGACCGGGCTGAGATGAAAAACACAAGGGACAAACTGAGGCTAAATGCAATTCTTTTCATATATTGATGTAAAAAACAGTCATCAAATATACAAGAAATTTGAATACCGAAGCGGATATTTTTAATAATTTACTTTAACAACTTGGAATATAGCCGGATACCCTTTAAATAATACGCCGCCAATATGCTTTTAGGATAGATGGTTTTAGGATAAGGTTGAACCGTTTTCTTCAGGTTTTCCATCCTCGCGACCTTATATATCCGGCGATTATGATAAAAGTCTTTGTGAGCCTTGATCACTTCCTTCGCATTGGCGTATTTTCCGGTCAGTGCAAACTGGAACGCGGCTATATAATCGAGAATCAACCGGATAGTCATCACCCTCTTCAGGTGCTCCTGAGGTAAGTTCTTATAAAGCATTATCAGGTTATTCCTGAAATTAAGAAACGTCTTGCGGGGATTCTCCTTTTTCAAGGTGGCAGCCCCCACATGGTAAACGACAGACGACGGCAAGCAAACAATCCGCTTCCCTCTGTTATTCAGTCGCCAACACAAATCAATCTCTTCCATGTGGGCAAAGAATGACGCGTCGAAACCTCCGGCGTCAAAAAAATCCCGGGAGCGGATTATCAGGCAAGCGCCTGTAGCCCATAATATATCAATGGGCATATCATACTGCCCCCTATCCTCTTCTATCTTTTGAAATATGCGTCCCCGACAAAACGGATACCCGTACTTGTCCAAGAAACCGCCGGACGCCCCGGCGTATTCAAAATAAGCCTTATTCCGTTGGGCTAATATCTTCGGCTGAACGGCGACGACGTCTGTATTCTTATCCATAAAGTCGATGATAGGAAGTAACCAACCTTCCGTTACCTCAACATCAGAATTAAGGATAACATAATAATCGGCTTCGACTTCTTTCAACGATCTGTTGTAGCCGCCTGCAAATCCATAGTTTTCAGGTAAAACGATACGCCTTATCAGAGGGTAAGCTCCTTGCAAAAAAGCTATTGAATCATCGGTAGAACCGTTATCGGCAACAACTATTTCAATATTGGGATGTGTAGAATATTGTACTACCGAAGGCAAAAACTCTTCTAACAGCTTCTTACCATTCCAATTCAGAATAACAATAGCGATTTTTTTCATTTGTGTTGTACAGCCTCTATATCTTTACGTTTTCTTTTCCACCTTTTGTGTGTCCATAACCAATACGCGGGATCACGCAATATCGTTTTTTCCATCGCGCGGATATAGGTTTCCGTTATATAAAATTCGGGTTCTTCTTTCGCCTTATCCGTTATCAGCCTCACCGTAGCTTTGTAATATCCCCGCTTAATCTTTTCCATATCCAGATAGATAACAGCATATCCGGTCTGTTTGGCTATTCGTTCAACGCCGGTAAAGACAGCCGATTCCTGATTTAGAAAGGAAGACCAATAATGAATATTATTTACCGAAGGCGTTTGATCTGCCATAAAGCCGATAAACACCTGCCTCTTTTCTTTTCGGAGCTTTACAATCACACGCAAGGTATCATTCTTTGCGATACCCAGCGAACCGAAGCGACTCCGTATTTTCAGAAACAAATCATCAAAGGCTTTATTTCTTAATGGCTTATAAATCTGACCGAGTATCTTATCTTTGTCTTTCCCTTTAAAATCCAACGTTATTGAAGGAATCCATTCCCAATTGCAATAATGCCCGAGGAACATAAGCACCGAATTACCATCTTTCATCAAATCCTTTATTTGCTCCACATTCTCAAACTGCATACGCTTTTGCATTTCTTCATCCGAGATATGCAACTGTTTCAATGTCTCTACAAAATAATCGCAGAAATGATGATAAAACCTTCTTTCGATGGTTAAAAGCTCCTTTTCCGTTTTTTCCGGGAAACTATTTTTCAAGTTCATACGAACCACTTTCAAACGATAACCGACAACCTTATATACAAAGAGATAAAGTATATCTGATAATATATACAAAAGTCTGAATGGCAAAAGCGCATGCAGGTACATCCACGTATATAGTATGTAATACAGTAATTTGTTCATAATATGCTTTCGGTAAGCGCCGTTCCAATTTGATTAAACTTGCCCAAGGTAATCATTTTTATCTGATTGGCGTTATTTATCTGATAAGGAGTTTCCACTTTTATATAATTTTCGGTAAATCCGTACATTACATTATCATGCTGAGTGTGTTCAAACAGTACTTTCCGTTCAGTGCCTTGTTGTGACCTATAAAACGCTTGTAACTTCAGATCGGATAAGTCCAACAAAGCTTTACAACGAGCATGTTTCGTTTTGGGATCAACCTCATGCTCAATATTCAAAGCCTGCGTATTCGGTCGCTCCGAATAGGTAAATACATGCAATTGGGAAAAATCCAAACTTTCCAAAAACGACCGGGTCTCTTCAAAATAGTCATCCGTTTCGCCACGTGTACCTACTATTACATCCACTCCTATAAAAGCATCGGGCAATACCTCCTTTATTTTCTCCACTTTATGCCTGAACAAAGCGGTGTCGTAACGACGGCGCATCAGTTTCAACACGGCGTCCGACCCCGACTGCAACGGTATATGGAAATGCGGGGCAAAACGTTTCGACCGAGCGACAAACCCAATAATCTCATCTGTCAACAAATTCGGTTCAATAGAAGATATGCGATAACGTTCAATACCCTCCACATCGTCTAACGCCTTTATCAGGTCAAAGAACGTCTCACCCGATGTCTTACCAAAATCTCCGATATTGACGCCGGTAAGCACAATTTCCTTTCCATCTTTCGCCGCTACTTCCCGAGCTTGTTCGACTATACTTTCTATCGTACCGTTACGGCTACGCCCACGGGCAAAAGGTATCGTACAGAATGAGCAGAAATAATCGCAGCCATCCTGAACCTTCAAGAAATAACGGGTACGGTCATCCTGCGAACAAGATGGGACAAATGATTTTATCTTATTTGTCTTCGATGTATGCACCACTCCCCTATCTTTCTTTTTCAGTTCATCAAGATACGCCACCACATCAAGTTTCTGTTCCGAACCCAACACTATATCAACGCCCTTGATTCCCGCGATATCTTCCGGCTTAAGTTGGGCGTAACAGCCAGTGACAATAACATAAGCCCCTGGATTTTCTTTTATCATCTTCCTTACCGCCTGGCGACATTTTTTATCCGCGAACTCCGTTACCGAACAAGTGTTGATTACACAAATATCCGCGACCTCGCCTTCTCTTGCCTTACGTACTCCAACCTGAGACAGTTGACGTCCTATCGCGGATGTTTCGGCAAAATTAAGCTTACAGCCCAATGTGAGATAAGCAGCTTTTTTATTTTCAAAGATTAAATTATCTATCATTCTATCGTTATAGCACCTAAATAAATAATATTGAGTAAAATAACTAAATATACAGGAATTAATATATATCTATTCCATATAAAAAGAGTACAAAATTACACATTTACAACAAATTTTCCCTATAAAATAGTTGTAGATTATAATGATACTCCCTACTTTTGCACAAATTCACTAAAACTGAGCAG
>JAISKQ010000009.1 GCA_031260865.1 Prevotella sp. | reverse complement strand
GTTGTTTCTCTGCCAAATTCGGCTTCTTTGTCGGTTATTTTGGCGTAATCGAAAAGGTCGTTTCCTGTCCGTTGTTCTTCTTTGTTGATATAGATGGTCAGGTTTTCCGAAATAAACCGGTAAAACAGCATCCCCAACACATACGATTTGAAATCCCATCCGTCCACGGAGCCACGCAGGTCGTTTGCAATTTGCCAGATGGCGCGGTGTAGTTCCGCACGCTCTTGTTCTTTACTCATTCAATTATTCCTTTATTTATGTTGTCAATTCAAATCAATCGTCTCTCTTGTGTTTTTTCGTTGAAATGAGCAAATCTTTTATGTCCACATCCAACAATTCTGCTATCTCAAACAGCACTTTAAGTGGAGGTTGCGTTACATTGGAACACTAACGCGAAACCGTTGCTACATCTTTGTTTATGGAATTTGCCAACCATATACCTGTCTTGTGCTGTTCAACAAGAACTACTTTGAGTCGATTAATTTCTTTCATTGCTTTTTTCTTGATAATAAGCAAATATATTGATTATTTTTTGTTTTTCCCAAAAAAGCAGCATCTTTGTCGTGAGTTATTTGAAACAACGGTAAAACGCAGCAGAACAACGTGGTTCGCTCGTTTCTATATCGTTACCCATTGGGGATACTCTTGTAGATAAAATTTTGTTTTTCGGAGGATTGAGAAATAGAAATATGTACCTTAGCAGCATGTTTGAACTAAAGATTATAGAGAGCGGGTACATCATGGCGGATGGGGGCGCGATGTTCGGCGCTATACCCAAACGGGCATGGAAACGAAAATACACGAGTGACGAACAAAACCGGTGTTTGTTGGCTATGCGCTGCGTACTGGCTGTGTCTGAAGACAACAGGATACTGATCGACACGGGTATGGGCGATAAACATACAGATAGGGTATCTTACTACAAGCCTCATTCGTTGGTCAATATAACAGACAAGATAAAAGAATACGGCTATGAAGCCACCAACATAACGGATGTGGTGCTAACTCACTTGCATTTTGACCATTGCGGCTATGCGACACGAAAAGACGAGCATGGGAATATTGTCCCTTCTTTTCCAAACGCGCGCTATTGGCTCAGCCGGAAACAATGGGATAACTACCTGAACCCAAACCGCCTGGAGGCTGACTCTATATTCGCCGATAACATACAACCCATATATGACGCGGGACAGCTTAGGCTGGTAGAGACTGATATTAAGCTATATGAACATTTCCACCTGCGGCTGTTCGACGGACATAGCGCGGGGCAATTAGCGGCATACATAGAAACCGGCACTGGGATATATGCTTTTCCCGGAGACCTTATTCCAACCTGCTCGCATGTGCCTTTAGAGTGGATCTCAGCTTATGATGTATGTGCACTGACGTCTCTGCAAGAGAAGGTAAGATTCCTGAGCGAAGCCGAAAAAGAGGGTTATACCCTGATTTATTGCCATGATGCTACAACACAGATGAGCAAGGTGAAAAGGCTAAATGATAACTATAAAGCCAAGAACATATAGAAGATCCGAGACACAAGTCCCGGATCTCTCCTGCTAAATTGCTCTTATCTAATGTGGTGTTTATAACCATCTTAAAATACCATAGGCACATCTATCAACAAGATACGCGCGTTATCCGTGTCGGCGGTTATTTTTACGCTATCCGTGTCCCAAATGCCCAATCCGTCCCTGTGGCGTAATTTCTGTCCTCCAATTGTGAATTCACCTTCGACAACCATGGCAAATACCCCATTCCCTTTTTTCTTGATCTGATATTCGGTTTCTACTCCCTTGTCGAATGTACCGATATTAAACCATGCGTCCTGATGTATCCACAAAGCGGTGTTGGAAGGATCGTCTTTCGGTCCGACTATTTGCACTAACTTGTTATTAGTCTGAACAAAATCAAATCCACGTTGGTCGTAACGAGGTTTCACATTCTTCTTGTTTGGAAAAACCCATATTTGGAAGAAGTTCACAGGACTGTTTTCATTCGAGTTGTATTCGCTATGAGTGATACCTGTTCCGGCGCTCATCACCTGAACTTCCCCCGACCTTATGACTTGGGTATGTCCCATACTGTCTTTATGTTCCAAATCGCCGTACAAGGGTATGGAGATGATTTCCATATTATCGTGCGGGTGTGTGCCGAATCCTTCGCCCCCTGTTACTATATCATCGTTCACTACTCGAAGCGCCCCAAAATGGATACGATTAGGGTCATAGTAATTAGCAAAACTAAATGTATGATGTGTATCCAACCAACCATGATAGGCATGTCCTCTTGAAGGTGCGCTGATAAATGTTGTTTTCATAAAAATATTCTTTCTTCTATATTACTAATAAATCTATAACAGAATACTTTACAATAAAAGTTATTCAATTATTACACCACAAAGGTACGACCGTTATATGTATTTACAAAATAGTAAAATTGATACATATCTATAAATATATTAATTGATTAAAGCTTATCCTTTTCAGTAAATAGTTTACTGGAGTTCAAGTGTACAAGAAATCTAAAAGGTGACAAAAGTAACAGTTTTCGGGTAACACCGTTTCGCGCCATTCTTCGTTCTTGTAAACTTGTACACTTGCAAGCTCGCACACTCAAAACTTAAAAAAAGGTGACAAAAGTAACAGTTTTCGGGTAACACCGCATCGCGCCATTCTAGTAAACTTGTAGACTAGTACACTCACAACTTATTACTCAAACTCACAACTTTTAACTCACAACTTCCAACTCATATATAGATAATTTTGTTTAAAAAAAATGACAGATTCAGGGGCAAAATATTAAAAAAATGAGTTTTTTGGGGTCAGACTTGCGAAATTGTATGCTTAAGGTTTTACTTCAACAACCGGGTTTATCCGCTGACCCGGATTTATCCGCTGACCCCTAAAATTCAAACCCTCAACTTTTTACGGTAGCCCCTAAAGTGCAAAAAGTCCGCAAATTCCCTTCGCAGACTTTCCAACCTTAACACAAACTTTACAAAACTACACAATAATAGAGTTAAATTATAAACCTGAAAAGGTTTAAATTCAGATAAATACACTCTCATATATTTACAGGGGCAAAGGTATGGATATAAAAAGGGATACTTATTACGAAAATATGGCTGTTTTTTCAGAATTCATGCCTTTTCTTACAGAGGCGTTTGAGAAACGTTCCTTTTTCGGCGGATTTCGCCCGGAGTGTTGCCGAAATTAGCTTTACAGAAATCATTGAAATGCGAAGGCGATGAAAATTCATATTCATCACAGATCTCTTTAAGCGATTTGTTGGTGCTGTTTAGCTGATGGTATATCGACTTGGAGCGCTCGTCTTTCATCCAGTAATAAGCCGATACGCCAAACACTTTTTTGAAGCGTTTCTGAAATCCGGATAAGCTATAATGCATCCGTTCGGCGAGTTCCTGCACAGTCTTAACTTTGTAGTGATTCTTTATAATATATTCCGAAAAAGAGATGTCACAACTCAGTATCGGATAAAAGAACGCCAATAATTCTTCTTTAGGATAATATGCCCTTAGCAGGAAATAAAATTCTTTCGACTTTATTTCAAAAAAATAAGTACACTTCAATCCGTCTGATATACAAGTATTTAAGAATGACAGGTAAGATTCGATCCGTTCATTAAAATCCAAAGAAAAGAGTTCAGGTTTCTGTTTTTTCTTTTCCGACCGCAATAGTAAATCAAGGGAGAAACAGTCGCATAAAGACTTTGTGTTATGAAGCCTGATAACGATTAGTGTAGTGTCTTCCTGCGCGCGGCTTTGCAAATGGCTTCCTGCCGGAATCAGCGTTATTTTGTTTTTTGCGATATTTTTATTGATATTATATCCAAATGACAAGACCAAAGAACCTTCAACCGTAAATATGGCTTTATTGTCAATAGAAAAAATATCCCATGTTTGTCCTTTCTTTATAGAAATTTTTTCGATTGTAGGTCTCTCACCCTTTTCATAATTATAGCAGGTAAGATGCTCTTGTTTGTATAATAATTCCATATTAAATTTATAATCCCGGATTTTTATTGTTGCGGTAATGTGGTTTATAGAATATTCATTTTCAATACATTACAGTGAATCCACCTATAACATAACCCTTAAGAATAACGAATTACAGTCCCCATTATTGTGTATAACAAAAGTAATAGAAAAGAGATAAATAAAAAAAGATTTTATCTATAAATAAAGATAAAAAATAAAAAAAAAATGAAGCGTTTTCAGGAAAAGCGGTAGCGGATTAGGACTGATAATTATTAAAAAAAACACTCATTTTTTTTGCTTTTATAAAAACATGTCATACATTTGTAGTGTACTAATGAACTAATACACTAAGCATGGTAAATATAGATAATCTTACATTTTATTATAAACAGCGTAAGCCTGTGTTTGAAAACGTGTCCTTTGAAATGAAAAACGGGATATATGGCTTGCTTGGCGAAAACGGCGTGGGAAAAACCACCCTGCTGCATCTTATTAGCGGCTTGCGCTTCCCCAAAAAAGGGAGTTGCTCCGTGTTGGGGATGGAATCGGCTTATCGCAACCCCGATATGCTGAAGCAATTATACTACTTACCCGAAGAGTTTAGTATGCCTGCTCAATCCATAAAAAGTTTTGTGAAATACAATTCGCCGTTTTATCCTAATTTCAGCCACGAGCAATTCAATACTTATATTTCTGATTTTCATTTGGATATTGATTACAACCTGAAAGAATTGTCTTTCGGGCAAAAGAAAAAGGCCTTGATCGCGTTTGCCATCGCGGTAAACACGCCGGTAACATTGCTGGATGAACCCACAAACGGATTGGACATACCTTCAAAAACTCAATTCCGCAGGGTCATGGCTTCGGCTTTTGATGAAAATAAGTGTATATTGATTTCCACTCATCAGGTTCGCGATCTGGAAAGCCTGATCGACCCTATTATCATATTGGATCGCAATCAGGTGCTGCTGAACAATACCGTGGAAGAAATCTCGCGTAAGTTGTTGTTTACCTATTCGGTGACTAAGCCGGAAAACGCTTTGTTCTCGGAACAAACAATACTGGGATATACCTCTGTGCTGGAAAATAAAAATAACAAAGACAGCACCTTGAATATTGAAGCCTTATTTAATGCCGTGGTAACGAACAAGGCTCGGATAAAAGAATTATTTAATGTAAAATAAGAAAGAATGGATAAGATATTTAATATAAACCGCTTTTGGAATTTGGCAAAAAAGGAGACTGTGACCTATCGTAAACAATACTTGTTTTTGATCTGCGGCCTGCTTGCCTATTATATAATCGCGACTGTTATAAGTAACAAGTTTGGCAGCGAGATGCTAAAGGTTATACCTGCTATATATTGTTCTTTAATTGCTTGTGTCGCTCCTTTTTGGGATAAAAGCCGGAATGACGCAAATATTATCTTTTATTTATCAACTCCGGTTTCGACTTTCGAACGGTTTTTGGTCATGTGGATCAAAAGTGTGATAATCATGCCTTTGCTGATAATCGGCGTCTCTTCTTTTTTGAACCTTGTGTCGACGGTTTTTTCCCTCGCGGAAAGCGTTTCGTTCGCCTCATATATCAAGTCATTCAGAAGTATATTTTATCTTCTATCCACACAGTCGATTTTTCTGTTCGGATATATCTATTTCAGGAAGAGAGCTGCTTTAAAAACATTAATCGCTATCGCAGCGTTTTTTATTGTTTTCACCTTTTTTTCCAAACTGATAATAACACAGTTTTACCCCGAAATTTCTCCTTTACAGAATATTATAAATCCTATTTTTGTCCTTGGGTTTAATGTTGAAACAACCTCTTTAGTCTATGGTATAGCAAAATCCGTTATTATGATTATATTCCCCGTAGGAGTGTGGATTTTGAGCTATTTTAGACTGAAAGAGACTGAAATTTAAGATTATGGACTTTAAAACAAATAAACCAATATATCTGCAAATAGTAGATTTCTGCTTTCGGAATATACTGATCGGGGAATGGAACGAAGAAGAACGGATTCCATCGGTTCGCGAATTGGGCGCGGCTTTGCAGGTGAACCCCAATACAGCCATGCGGGCTTTTGAATACTTGCAGACCGAAAATATTATCTATTTGAAGCGTGGAATGGGATATTACGTGGCGGAGAATGCCGGAAAAGAAATTGTAAAACTTCAGAAAGAAGAATTTTTCAATGAAGTTTTGCCCGAAACCTTTAAATCAATCGACTTACTCGATATAAATATCGAAGAGGTCATTGAACGATATAAACGTTTTAAGCAGAGAAAGTAAAATAATGAAATTGAACGTTTTAAAAAAAGTAAGGAGATGAAAAAATATACAAACAAACTTTTAGGAATTATGATTGTAATCGTTGTTATCTGTTTCGTGATAATGATATATCAGGTAATTGGTCTTATCTTATCCAGTCTGTAATGATTAGCCGTCAGCTGTCAGCAAAAAGCTCCTTTGTTTGAAAGGGGCGTAAAAAAATAAAATTCCGGAGTCGAGATGGCTTCCGGATTTTTTTTGTGCCTATCGCCTGATAGTTTCTTAGAAACTGT
>JAISKQ010000007.1 GCA_031260865.1 Prevotella sp. | reverse complement strand
TTATGATAGGGGTCTTGCCCCAGTATAACAACCTTTACTTTATCAAAAGGCGTATGCTCAAAAGCATTAAAGATCAATTTCGCCGGAGGAAATATACGATTAACACGATATTCTTCCCGTACAAAACCGGTGAGTTTCACAAAATAGTCCTTATCAAATTCATCTTGCAACTGCTCTTTCCAGCTCGCCTCTATTCTTACATCCATCATTTATTCTATAATTAAAAAAAATTAACTGATTAATGACTTTTAGTTACTTTTCCTTACTATTTATGTCATTAAGAAACGAAGCATGATTTTTGTCAAATCACCAAAGTCCATGATAATAAAAATCATGCGAGTTCCATATGGCAACTAAAATCAAAATTATTATCATATGAAAAGTCTGAACAAAAATAATAAAATTAATGGTACGAAAATTGTGTCTCCTTATATTTGTCGATTTATTATAACTATCGTATTTTTGTATATCTCATCATTTAAATGTTTTCAAATAAAATTATCTAATATAAAATAGTTATGAGTTGCGAGAATCCTTGTCTTTTTTAGGGTTCTATTATACAATTAGTTTACTGGATTTCAAGTTTACTAACTTGCCGGAACTCTTGTATACTTGAATACTTGTACACTTGAATACTAATACACTATTTATTCACTGTTTGCAAATTATATAACATAGAAAAATGAAACTGACATACATTTATCACAGCGGTTATGCTATTGAAGCGGATAGCTTTACCATTATCATTGACTACTTTAACGATTCTTCCGACAATCCGGATGATGGAGTTGTATATGGCAAGCTTCTCAAGAAGAACGGCAGGCTATATGTGTTGAGTACGCATTCGCATCCCGATCATTTCAACAAAGAAATTCTGACGTGGAAACAGGAACACCCGGATATAATCTATATTTTTTCCAAAGACATCCTTGAATACGGGAAGGCAAATGAGCATGACGCCATCTATTTGGATAAGTCAGACTTATACAGGGATGAAATGCTTTCGGTTCAGGCTTTCGGCTCTACCGATCTGGGCGTGTCTTTTCTGATTAAGACGGAAGGTAAAATGATATTCCATGCGGGAGACCTCAACAATTGGCATTGGAACGAGGAATCAACCCACGAAGAGATAGATGAAGCCGAAAATTTCTATAAGAACGAGCTGGCATTTCTCGCGAGCAAGGTGAAACACCTTGATTTGGCGATGTTCCCTGTCGATCCTCGTCTCGGAAAAGACTACATGAAGGGCGCGGAACAATTTATTTCCGCCATAAAGGTCGATGTACTTGCCCCTATGCACTTTGGCGACGAATATGATAAAGCGGCGGCGATTAAAGGCTATGCGGACAAAATGGGCTGCAAGCTTATTTCGTGGAAAAAACGCGGGGAAAGTATTTTATTCTAAGGGTGTCTTCTTATCTGTTTTTTTAGTAGATTTGTAGATAGCTAATATAGATTACCGGATAAAAATCTTAAGAATATGAAAAAGTTATTATCACTCTCATTTGTCATGTTGCTCCTCTTATCCGCCTCAGCTCAGGAAGGACAGAAGTTAAACGCCGGAATAGACTTTTCTCTTGGCGCGCACTACTTTAGTGGAGAGAAGAAGGATCCCATAGCCGCCGGAGGCAGTATCGGTTATGAATATGATTTCGCTTTTTTCTTTGGCGTGGAAGCCGGATTCCGTTTCGGCGGATTCAATCAGAAGGTAGGATACCCCGACCCTAATATCGGAATCGGCAGCATAAATGACCCCAATGGATATTATTCGGAAGATATTTATCGCGGTACATTCTGGGCTCCGTATATCGCACCTAAGATCTATTTCCCGATAGGCTACGATGACAAAAAAGACCGGGCAAGGTATATTTATATCGAAAACAGGTTCTCTTATACGCGCATGAATCTCAACCTGAATAAGATTAATGAAATGGCAGGTTCCGCCCATAAATACCGTTTTCAATACGAAATAAGGGGAGGTTATCAATTCCCCGTGGATGAAAGATGGGCTATCAATTGCTGGCTTGGCTACAATACATTCGATTTCTCGAAGATAAAACCCGAAGTGATACGCTTCAAAAATTCAACCCCTATCCAGATCGGTATCGGATTCAACTATATCTTAAAATAGTTAAGTTCTATGAAACAATTATTTATTAGCATTTGCCTCTTATTAACAACCAATATCATGGAAGGACAAACTAAAATAACCAGCACGCTTGAAATTCTGGATGTGACTACCGGAGAATGTTCCGTAGTAAAAGAATTTCCATACGTGATAGAAGCGCCCAATTGGACGCATGACGGACAGTGGCTCATCTACAACAGTAAAGGACGACTTTGGAAACTATCTCCGACAAAGCCCGTCGAACCTTTGGAAATATATACGGGATTCGCTACCAACTGCAACAATGACCATGTATTGTCGTTCGACGGCACGAAGATAGCCATCAGCCACTGGACAAAAGAGGATGGTAAATCCCGCGCCTATACCTTACCCATAAACGGAGGCGATCCTCAATTGGTAACTCCGGTAGGACACAGTTATCTGCACGGGTGGAGTCCCGACGGAGAATATCTCGTTTATTGCGCGGAACGAAAAGGTATTTATGATGTGTATGCCATGCCGGCAAAAGGAGGAGAAGAAGAACGCCTGACGGATTCGGAAGGACTGAATGACGGTCCTGAATATTCGCCGGACGGAAAATATATCTGGTTCAATTCGGTACGTACAGGACTAATGCAAGTATGGCGCATGAAAGTGGATGGTTCGGAACAAACGCAGATGACCTTTGACGAAGACCGCAATTCATGGTTCCCTCACGTTTCTCCGAATGGAGAACAAGTGGTTTTCATCGCTTACCACAAAGGCGATTTAGAACCCGATGAACATCTGGCGAACAAGAATGTAGAACTAAGGATAATGCCTTCGACTGGAGGTGAACCCAATACATTGATAAAACTATTCGGCGGACAAGGCACAATCAATGTCAATTCATGGTCGCCCGACAGTAAACGGTTTGCATTTGTCACATATAATCTAAAATTGTAAATTTGTTGTATTAAAATAAATAACTAAAATGGAATGATATGTTATTTGCAGAACAAATTTTTAATCCTTTGAATTGCTGATAAAATTATTGAAATGGTAGAAGAAAAAGAGTTGATACCTTTTTGAATCGGATTTTGATAGGATGATGATAATGATTGAAAATAAAGATGAACGAAATATTTAAAATAGTAGACTTGTTTTCGTTGCGGGTGCAGGTTTGCGTTTTTTTGCGCATAAGCGGTAAAGAGCAGTCTGCACAATTAATATAAAATTTAATAAACGAGAAAACAATGGCAATAGTAGGTACAATAATACTTTTAATCTAATGAACCCTATCAATTTTAGAAAAATTAAAAATGATAATATAGGGGCATTTACATATTTTGATATTATGCGCAACTATGTAGGGAAGTACATCTCTACATAATTAATTCTCATCGGGGATTTAATACAATATCAAGTCTATAACTCTAAATTTCACATTGAGAAACCCATTTATACTTACAGTAAATTATGAATAATATTATTTTCAACTTTGTAGCAAATGCTTTATCTTACATTGGACGTAAGACAAATTTGACTTATAACGAAATTAACATCGTTGTATATTATTTTCTTATTCCGTTTTCGTGGTTGATAATGTTAGATATTATCTTTGATTTTCATTACTTGAAAATTGGATTTGCTATCTATTGCTTCGGATTTGCGGTTGGATGTAGAAACTTTAAGACATATTCAGATTGGCTATTTAATAAATCAGTATCATTTTTAAATTATTTTAATCGATTCGGGAGTAATTATGTTGCATCCTCCGTTTGGATTTGTGTATCAATACCATTTTTTATTTATGTAATACTTTGCATAATACTTTTTAAATAAAAATATAGTAACAGAATGACATTAACTGATAGAATAATAAATCTGATTGAGCAGGCAAAGTCGAGAGTTGCCCGTGTTGCTAATTCCGCAATGGTTTACACCAACTATTTGATTGGTAAACTGATTGTGGAAGAATACCAACAGGGCGAAATCCGCGCCGAATATGGAATAAATCTTTTGCAAAACGTTTCTGCCGAACTCACGCAAAAATTGGGTAAGGGCTATTCCGTTCAAAATATGGAACGTATGCGTCATTTCTTCCTCTTTTACTTAAAATTTTCAAACGAGTTGAGGAATTGTGAAGTGTTTCAAAAATCCTCAAACAGTTTGAGAGTTTTCGGCGATAAAGATATTAAACTGTTGCCTGTCAGAAGTTGGTAATAGCCGATGTGGTGCGCTATGCCGACAGGAAAATAGCAGCCACGCAGGCTGCGGTAGAGAAATAAGGAAAGAAATGAAAATAGAAATAATTATGAGCACGAAAATTATTCACGACAAAATCAAGGGAATTTGACAAGCAAATGAATCCGAATCAAAAGAACAAATAACCTTTATGCCCTACAGCAAAACATAGAATACAAAATGAATACCCCTGTTTACACTATAAGCGCGAAAGCCATTGACCTCGTTGCCCGCATTGCCGAAAAGGTGGGCGAACTGAAAGGGTCGGGCGTTTACAGCCGCAATTTGCGTTTGCGGAGAATCAATCGTCTGCGTTCCATTCAGTCGTCATTGGCTATTGAAAACAATACACTGACATTGGGGCAGGTTACGGATATTATCGAAGGCAAGCGGGTTTTAGGATTGCCACACGAAATTCAGGAAGTGAAAAATGCGTATCAGGCTTATGAACATTTACTCGAATATGACCCATTCAAGGTAAAGGATTTTCTGAAAGCCCACCAATTTATGACTTCCGAGTTGGTAAAAGAGGCGGGGCATTTTCGCTCACAAGGCATTGGCGTATTTGAAGGCATAAAGTTAATTCACGCAGGGGCAAATTATCAATTTGTACCTGGATTGATTACCGATTTGTTTGCTTGGGCGAAAAAGTCAGATGCGCACCCGCTAATCAAAAGTTCTATTCTGCATTTTGAAATAGAATTTATCCATCCTTTTATCGATGGCAATGGAAGAATCGGGCGACTGTGGCAAACGCTTGTGCTCTCACGGTGGAACGAACTTTTTGCGTGGTTACCTGTGGAAACAGTTGTTTACGAAAATCAACAGGGTTATTATGATGCTTTGGAAACGGCACAAAAAGCAGGCGATTCCGAAATTTTTATAGAGTTTATGCTCAATGTTATTTTGCAGGCATTGGAAGAACTGCCAAATCGAAAAATTACCGATATATTTACCGACATAAATACCGATAAACTTTCAAAAACCGAATTGGAATTTCTGGAACAGATAGCAGGCTACTTAGATAAAAACGGTGAAATAACCAATTATCGCGCCCAACTGCTTACCAACAAATCCGATGTCAGCGTTAAAAAATATTTTGCGAAATTTGTCGAAATTGGCATTTTGAAAGTGGAAGGCAAAAATAAAGGCAGAAAATATATGATTAACAATAAATAAACAATGTCTTCAAAACAAAACATAGAAAGCTATATGAAAAAAACACTGCTATTGATAGTCGCTTTTGTAATCGCCATTGTGCATACCCATGCACAACAGGCTTTGGGCGAAGGGGCGGATACGACCTCGCCGGAGGTACATGCCGACAATACTGTTACCTTCCGCTTATTTGCGCCTAATGCCAAAGAAGTAAAAATCACAGGAGATTGGATTCCCTTCGAAAATTGGAAGCCGGGGACAGCAGCCCTGACTAAAGACGCGAAAGGTCTTTGGGCATATACGACCGAAGTGTTGCCGTCCGATCTGTATAGTTATTCCTTCTTCGTGGATGGGATAGAAACAAAAGACCCTGACAATGTCTATTTGAATAGGGATGTGGCTACGGTATCCAATATATTTATCATAGGCAACGGGCAAGCTGACCTGTATAAAGTTCAGAAAGCGCCTCATGGTTCCGTAACGAAGCGTTGGTACGATTCTCCGGATAATAATAAAACACGAAGAATCACCATCTACACCCCTCCGGGATACGAAACAAGTACCGACAGCTATCCTGTCCTGTACCTGTTGCACGGCATGGGCGGTGATGAAGAAGCTTGGATGGCTCTGGGACGCGCTTCGCAGATTATAGACAACCTCATTGCGCAAGGAAAAGCCAAACCGATGATTATCGTGATGCCGAACGGGAATGTTTCGCAAGAAGCCGCTCCCGGCGAATCCACTCTCGGATTTCACAAGCCGGTGTTTCAGCTGCCTCAAACCATGGACGGAAAGATGGAAGAAACATTTCAGGATATAATAAAGTTCGTGGAAAGTAATTACCGCGCATATACCGACAGGTCGGGGCGCGCCATCGCCGGACTTTCGATGGGTGGATACCATTCGCTCCATATCTCACGTTATTATCCGAATACATTCGATTTTGTAGGTCTGTTTTCTCCGGCAATCATTCCGAACCCGAGCGTAAATTCGCGGGTATATGAAGATATAGAAGGTACTTTAGCCGCGCAAATACGGAACGGCTATCAGCTATATTGGATAGGGATAGGCAAAACGGACTTCCTCTATGATACCGTGGCGGAATACCGTTCTAAGCTGGACAAACTGGGTGCGAAATATACGTATATGGAATCGGAAGGCGGGCATACGTGGAGCAACTGGCGAACATATCTGTCGGAATTCCTCCCTCTATTATTCAAATAAGGGCTATTATATCAGACTAATTAATGATTATAGCTCTTTTAGGCATTTTAAAAACCTCTCTGCCTCATCGCTTCAAAGGTTAATATTGCTGTAGATACCGAAACATTGAGTGAATCAATCTTACCCCGCATCGGTATTTTTATACGCGCGTCCGCGTTCTCTATCCAGAAAGGAGTCAAACCGTCGGCTTCTGTTCCCATCACAATGGCCGACGGTAGAGTAAAATCCGTGTCTTGATACCATTGAGCGGCATTCAACTCTGCCGCGAACGATTTAATGTGTTTTTTATGTGAAAAATCCAAGGCTTCCTGTGAAGAGCAGATTGCTGTTTGTACCGTGAAGATGCACCCCACACTTGAACGGATAGCGTTCGGATTGTAAACATCTGTGGCCGGATCGCATATAATCACGGCATCTGCCTGCGCCGCGTCCGCCGTACGGAGTATCGCGCCCAGGTTTCCGGGTTTTTCCACCGCTTCCAGTATTATCAGAAACGGGTTCGGCGACAGCTTTAAATCTGCTAACGCATGATTCTTGGGTCTGGCCAAAGTCAATAATCCATCAGAGCTTTCGCGATAAGCTATCTTTTCAAAAACAGCTTCCGTTACGCCGAATTGTTTACTCTCAGGTATGGATTCCAATACTTTGGGGTAATCGGTTTTAAGAAAAAGCTCCGGACAAATAAATACGGAATCTATTTCATATCCGGCTGAGAGAGCCAAACTTAGCTCACGAGCGCCTTCGATGAGAAAAAGATTTTGGACTTTCCGCTCTTTGCTTTTCGAAAGCTTTACAATATTTTTGATTCGCGTATTTTGCAGGCTGGTTATCTTTTCCATCTTTAGTAATTGTTATCAAAATGCAAAAATAAGCATTAATTATGGACAAAAGTATGTTATTTTATACCTTTGTGCCCGAAATTGAAAAGGAAATATGGCAAAGCCGATAATATATACAACTCTTATTATAGGAACTGTTACGCTGATAGGTAGCGCTTTTAACAATAGATATAGCGAACAGCCAATAGAAGTTAAAAAATATACCCGTTTCAGCGGTAATTATAGTTCAACGTTTAACGATCTCCCCGAATTGCACATAGAAGCGGCGATAGAAAACGGGGTTGGTCCATTGGAAACGCGGGCGGATACACTTTTATACGAGGATAAACTGGAGCGGATTCCCGGGGAACTGGACATTTATCGTGTGGATAAGCTGACCCATTCGATGCCTTTCCTCGTTTCCAAAGCAGCGACGTTATTATCCGATATCGGGCTGAACTTCAGGGACTCGTTAATAAGTAAGAATATGCCGCTCTATAAGCCTATTGTCACAAGTATCACTCGTACCGATGATGATGTAAAGGGCCTGTCGAGACGAAACGGGAATGCCAGTGAAAACTCGGCTCACCGTTACGGAACAACTATCGATATAGCATGGGCGCGCTTCGATAAAATAGATTCGATGGACGAGCGGACTCTAAGTGACAGTAAACTAAAGGATGTGTTAGGTCAAGTGCTATACGATTTGCGGGAGAGAGACAGGTGTTATATCAAGCATGAACGGAAACAAGCCTGTTTTCATATAACGGTGAGATGAAACGATACTTTATATATCTGGCGTATAACGGTGAAAACTATTGCGGTTGGCAGGTTCAGCCTAACGGGGTTTCCGTGCAGGAAACTTTAGAAAGAGCGCTGGGTATTTTACTGCGCGTGCCGACGCCGATTGTCGGAGCAGGACGTACCGACGCCGGAGTACACGCGCGGATGATGGTCGCTCACTTTGACACTGAAACCGAGAATCAGGACTTATCATTGCTGGCAAAAAAGTTGAACAGCATTCTGCCTAAAGACATTTCAATAGATAAGGTAATAGAGGTAAAGGCGGAAGCCCATGCCCGTTTCGACGCGACGAGCCGCTTATACCGATATTATATCACAACGGAAAAAGATCCGTTTTTACATCGGTTAAAGTACAAAATACAAGGAGATCTTGACCTTGCTAAGATGAACGCTTGCGCAAATATCCTTTTTGAGTATGAGGACTTTACCAGTTTCAGCAAATTGCACACCGACGTGAAAACGAATAATTGCGAGATAATGATTGCCCATTGGGAACAACAAGGCGGCGACTATATATTTACTATTAAGGCGAACCGTTTCCTGCGTAATATGGTGCGCTCCATTGTGGGTACTTTACTGGAGGCGGGACGCGGTAAAATAGACGAAAATGGTATGCGCCGCGTTATAGAGGCAAAAGACAGGGGCGCGGCGGGAACATCCGTTCCAGGACATGCTCTTTTCTTGGAAGATATTGAATACAATAGTGAAATCTTTAACTAATGGAAATTAACAATATCTTAAGCGGAAGAACATTAAGAGGTTTTATGGAGAGCGAGAAGTCGGGAGGACTTGTTCTTATCGTTTGCACGCTCATCTCTCTTCTTGTGGCAAACTCCAGTATAGGAGAGCATTATCTTGGCGTTTTGGAATTTCAGGCGGGAAGCCATACCATCGCCGACTGGATAAACGACGGGCTGATGACCGTGTTTTTCTTATTGGTCGGGCTTGAATTGATACAGGAGATATACGAAGGGGAGTTATCGAACGTGAAACGCGCGATGCTGCCTATATCAGGTGCGCTGGGAGGAATGTTGATCCCGGCATGTATATATATGTTCCTGAATCATGGAACACCGACCGCTTCGGGCTTCGGGATACCAATGGCGACCGATATAGCTTTTGCCTTGGGAATTCTATCCCTGTTGGGTAGCCGTGTGCCTACCTCGCTCAAAGTCTTCCTGACGGCATTGGCTGTTATAGACGATTTAGGAGCTATTATTGTCATCGCTATATTCTATACCTCTGCATTGTTTTGGGTAAACCTTGGTATCGCTCTGGGTATGTTTGTGTTACTCCTTGTGTTGAATAAGAAGTTCCATGTGAATAATATGCTACCTTATATCGCCGGAGGCATCGTTATGTGGTATTTCATGCTTCACTCGGGTGTACATGCCACTATATCAGGTGTCCTGTTGGCAATAGCAATCCCATTCAGGAAGAAAGATGAAAAATGTATGTCTGTCCGCTGGCAGCATTTCCTGCATTACCCTGTGGCGTTCGGCATACTGCCTGCCTTCGCGTTGGCTAACACGGCGATAATAATAGAAGGGAACTGGGATCAATCGATTGGCGAACCCTTTGCTTTAGGTATTATTTTCGGACTGATTGTAGGTAAACCCATCGGTATCACTCTATTCAGCTTTATCTCCATCAAATCCGGACTATGCGCCATGCCAAGAGGTATAAAGTGGAAAGAGCTGTTGGGAGCCGGTATGCTTGGCGGCATCGGGTTCACCATGTCCATATTTGTCACGCTGCTGGCATTTAGCGATGTACTTCATATCAATGAAGCAAAACTAATGATATTACTTGCCTCCACAACTTCCGGCATTATAGGCTATACATGGCTCAACTATATATTGAAAAAAGGCAGGAACGAAGTAGCCCCCTAATACCCTCTTTTCAGTCAGCAGTAGTAAGTCGTTCTTTAGAGTTCAAGAGTTCAAGAGTTCAAGTTTACTAACTTGATAGAACTCTTGTAAACTAAAACTCCCGTAAACTCAAAAAAGGTGACAAAAGTAACAGTTTTCGGTCAGCAGTAGTAAGTAGTTTACTAAATTTCAAGTTTACTAACTTGCTAGAATTCTTGTAAACGAGTAAACTCAAAACTTAAAAAGTGACAAACGTAACAAACGTAACACTTTTCAGTCAGTATCACTTCGCATCATTCTTAGGAACTGTTTAATTTTTTTATTGGTCTTTTTTGTTGGCTATTTTTCCTGCGCGCAATCACAGATTGCTTGCCTTCCTTTTGCCCAAAGCCGCAAAAGGAAGCAAAAACGCTTTAACGCCCACTTCATAGGCCGACCCGCTACGGGCTTAAAGGC
>JAISKQ010000328.1 GCA_031260865.1 Prevotella sp. | reverse complement strand
TCTGCTCTCATTAGAGAGCATACCTTTTTAGTCAGATAAACAAGTTTGCCTGCGATGCAGGCAAGGGGTAGAAGATGGTGCTCTTTTACAGTACGCTGAGCGTACTGCCTATATAGATAGGCTCTCTAAAGAGAGCGGATTTAGCTTTTATCTATTCGATTGAAACAAGAAGGTCTTTGAAATGATGATATAGTTACGAGTTACAAGTTACAAGTTACGAGAAAATGAAGAAGAATGGCGCGAAGCGATGATGACTGAAAACTGTTACGTTTGTCACTTTTTCTAAGTTTTAAGTTATGAGTAGTAAGTAATGAGTATAAAGAATAAGAAATTAAAAATCATGAATGAAGAATGGCGCGAAGCGGTGATGACAGAGAAGTGTTACTTTTGTCACCTTTTAAGTTTTGAGTTTACAAGTTTACAAGAGTTCCAGCATGCTAGTAAACTTGAATTCTTGAACTCCAGTAAACTGAGAAAACTGTTACTTTTGTCACCTTTTTTTAAACAACGAGCCATTCTTCAACAACTTTTTTGGTTGTGACTTTTTGAAAAGGAATTACAAGGTCTTCACTTTCAGGTTGCGCCACAATACTTTTATGCCGCCTCCGTCGTGTATCTGTAAAGCAATACGTCCTTGACCCGCGCCAATCTTTTCATCTTGGATGTTTACCATTTCCTGCCCGTTCAGCCAAGTGGTAACCTTATCGCCTTGCACAAGGATACGCATTGTGTTCCAGTCTTTTACATTTAATATTTCTTCTTTTTCTTTAGGTATCTCGATGAGCCAGCCGCGTCCGTAAGACTCATAAATACCGCCTGTTCCATGACCTTTCGGAGCGACTTCCACCTGCCAGCCATTCACTTTCGCTCCTTCTTCCACGAATGAACGGATAAATACGCCGGAGTTCCCATCGGCTTCCTGCTTAAATTCCACAGTCAGGTCAAAATCATTGTAATAATCGCGTGTGGCAAGATAGCCGTATTGTTTATCCGCACCGCTTTCACAAATCAACACCCCGTTGTTTACATACCATTTTTCAGTTCCGTAAGCTTGCCAGCCTTCCAAGTCTTTACCGTTAAACAGGGTGACTTCTTTAGTCTTGCGAGGAAGCTCTTTAATCTTAATATTACGGAATGAAGCCGGGTATCCGTGGTCTTGTAAAGAGATCACACCTTTTTTAGCCAATCCGTATTCGGGAGCGTCAGCCCATTTTCCGCTGTTTTTGCGGGCAAACCAATCGTCAGTCCATGCTTCAAACTCCAATATCTTAACGCCATTCAGCCAATGTTCCACATGACCATTGTCAAATACTATTTTTGAATTGTTCCATTCCCCTTGAGGATTTACCTTCATTAGGGTTGTGTCGGGAAGATACATGGCATAATCCACGCCCAGACGTTGCCAAGGCTCGATCGGTTCAGGAAAATTAGGTTCGTCGATAAGTTGATACTCCGGTCCGGTCACATAAGGGACTTTATATTGCGGTCTTTCCACCACATGATACAGCATCCCGCTATTTCCTCCTTTGGACAATTTCCAATCCCAAGAAAGTTCAAAGTTTTCATATTGTTTTTCCGTTACAACATACCCACTGGCATCGCTGCCGTTTCCATTGGCTTGGATACAGCCATCAACTACATGCCATGGCTCGGTAAGACTTGTACCATTGTAGTCCCGCCAACCGGACATTGTTTTTCCATCAAATAAAAGCTGCCATCCATCTGCTTTTTCTTGTTCGGTAAGGGTGTTTTGCTGAGCGCCACCGTTGCATGAAACGAAAGATAAGGCAGTAATTGAACATGCGAATAGACTTTTTAAGGTCAGCATTTTTACTGTAAACATCATATTGATTTAAGTTTAATGAATAAAATACACGTGTAAAGGTACAGAAAATGTGAACGCTAAATATTATGTCAACTGATATAATTTAACAGCATATAGAAAAAGAATAGCATAATTCGTTCATTTATAGCGATTATTTTTAATAGCTTCAGGCGTCGCCTTATTCGCTTTCAGCAGCTTCACCGATTCCTTTATCGTAAGATCATCCTTCTGAAACAATTGATAGAACCCTTCTTCGCCAAAGGTATAGCGGATAATGAAAGCTTCTAACTGGGTTTGCAGCAACTTTCGGGATTCTTCTATCAGATATGGTTGGCGGCGAATACCTTTCGCGTAAGCATATTCTACAATATTATCCACTAATGGTTGAGAGGAAAGATAAGCTGCGGCATCTTTCCATGACTTAAAGCTTTTCAGCTTTTCCCTGTATTTTTCAGCTAATACATAGCCGTATTCGCGGAGAAGTCCGGCGTTAGTAATTCTTAGGTAATATGAATTGACTCCTGTTGTGTCGCGAGGTATAAATACATCGGACAATATGCCGTCATCCCCATATACCGGTCTTCCTGAGAGCGTGTGAAACAGCGGGAGATTATCCAGTTTTATACTATCCCTGTTATCAAACTCTCCCCTATTGAATCGGTTGTACAAATCCATGTTATAATTTTGGCGGTCACCTCTTTCGTATGCTTTCTGTATGCACCTGCCCGATGGAGTGTGGTATCTGGCGATGGTCAGGCGAAGAGCGGAACCGTCGTCAAACTTGTATTGGGTCTGAACCAACCCTTTACCAAACGAACGGCGTCCCACAATCAGTCCCCTATCGTTGTCCTGTATCGCCCCGGCGAAGATTTCGCTGGCGGAAGCGCTGCCTTCGTCCATAAGGACAATGACCTGATTTGTTTTACATGTACCGGAATTATCGGCGTAATAATTTTCTCTCGGATAAGCCCTTCCTTCTGTATAGACTATCAGATTGCCGTTTGTCAGAAATTCATTCACCATCATGATGGCAGCTTCCATGTATCCTCCGGTGTTCTGCTGAAGGTCGATAATAAATGACTCGCATTTCTGGCTTTTAAGTTTAGCGATGGCGCTGATAAACTCGTTGTAGGTCGTACTGCCGAACTTACTTATTTTTATATATCCTATTTTATCGTCAATCATATAGGAGACGTCAACGCTTTTGACAGGGACATCCGCCCGCGTCACAACAAAAGGGATCAATTCCGTCTTGCCCGTTCTTCTTACCTCCAATTTTATTTTTGTGCCTTTAGGTCCTTTCAAGGTGTTGAATACCGTGTTATCAGTCATCTTTTTCCCCGAGAACAGGGTATCGTTAACATAGACGATGCGATCTCCCGCCATAATGCCCGCGGCTTCGGACGGACCTCCCTGTATGGCGCTCACTACCGTCAACGTATCATCCAGAATCAAAAATTCCACACCGATACCGCTAAAATGCCCTTCCAGTTCATCTCCTCTACGCGTCATTGTTTCTGCCGACATGTAATCGGAGTGAGGATCCAGTCCTGCCAAGATGGTAGGTATGGCATCTTCTATCATGTCGTTTATATTGACGGTATCTACATACGACTTATTGATATACTCTAATATTGTTTCCAGTTTATTGTTGCTTTTGCCAAACCAAATACGTCCCGAGCCAAATATAGAGAACGCGTTTCCTATAAAAATACCGACCGCGATACTGATGGCGATACATAACGGCAACCAAATAAATATGCCTTTGCTTTTTTTCTGGTTTTTCGCCGAGTCTTTGCTTGACGGAACCTTTGCGGCTTCTTCTTCGCTTTTGTGTAAATCCTTGTATTCTTCCATCTGTATCTATAATTCCTCCGTATTTGTTTCTATTTCTATATATACGATTTCAACGCCCGCCCGTTCGAGTAAAGAAGCGCCATCGGTACGCCTGTATTTCTGATTATAAACGACTCGTCTTATACCTGCTTGGATTATCAGTTTGGCACATTCTATACAAGGGGATGTAGTCACATACATTGTCGCTCCTAAGCTACTATTATGAGAACAAGCAACCTTTGTGATCGCGTTTGCTTCGGCATGTAAAACGTATGGTTTCGTTTCATTATCCTCGTCCTCGCATACGTTTTCAAAGCCGGAAGGAGTCCCGTTATATCCATCGGATATAATCATTTTATCCTTAACGATTAGCGCTCCTACCTTTCTGCGTTTGCAATATGAATTTTCAGCCCAAATAGCCGCCATCCTCATGTAACGCTCGTCGAGCAATCTTTGTTTGTTTTCCTCCATCGAATCGCCATCTAAAAATTCGGTTACAAATATAATGAAAAGTTGAGGATTTAGTTAGATTACACATAAACTGTTTAAAATTTAATCAATTGCCACGACTTTTATATAAAAATATTACTTTGGTTAAAGTCCCTCTGGGGAATTTAGGGGAGGTTTGCTGTTCTCTGTTGACTGTTAACTACCATCTGTTTTTAGGAGATACGAAAATATTCATGTATTTTTGCAACAATTAATATATAACACATATCATAGAGTAAATTATGAATAACCGTAAATTTAAAGCTCATCCTTGGCATGGTATTAATGTTGGGGATAATGCTCCGCAGGTAGTAACATGCTTCATCGAAATTGTACCCACCGACACCGTAAAATATGAAGTGGATAAGGACACAGGCTATCTGAGCATAGACCGTCCGCAAAAATATTCAAATATCATTCCCGCCTTGTATGGGTTCATTCCTCAAACTTATAGCGATAAGTTAGTTTCGGAACTCACAAATAATGAATTGGGTAGAACAGACATTGATGGAGATAATGACCCTGTGGATATTTGCGTACTTACCGAAAAAGACATTACGCATGGCGACATCATCGTTAAAGCGCGGCCTATCGGAGGATTTCGGTTGTTAGACCAGAACAAAGCCGATGACAAACTCATCGCCGTATTGGAAAACGACGCCATCTATGGTTCATACAAAAATATTTCGGATGTACCTACCATGGTTATCGACAGGCTTAAACACTACTTCACCACTTACAAAGATCTTCCAAACGACAAATCGCCTCGTTGTATCCTTACCGGTATCTACGATGTAAAAATGGCGCATGAAGTAATACGCCGGGCGATACAAGATTACGACAATAATTACAGGAATGCTAAATAAGGGAAAACCCTGTTATATCGCGCATCGGCGGTTATACTAAGGGTTGATTTTCTTTACAAATATCTTGCATCACCAATCCTGCCAGTGTGAACCCGAAAATAGCGGTTGTATGCGCGAGTGTCCCATTTATCTGCGCTTTCATGCTGCACCATTCGTGGTTCACAAGTTCTTTATTTCCAGGTCCTTTCTCGTTGTGAGGGCAAAGACACTTGTCTGTTCCACACGATGAGTTTACACCCTTATTTTCCAATACTTCCTCACTATATATACATAAGAACTTTTTAGCAGGTTTTTCGCCTTTTTTCATTTTCCGCCTTAGCGCGGCTCCCAAGGGGCAACCTTTTACTTTCCAAAACTCGGCTACCTGAATTTTGGCAGGATCCATTTTCAACGCAGCGCCCATCGATGAAAATAACTTGCTTCCGGTACGGGTCGCGGTGCGTATCAGATGCGCCTTGTTTTCGAGGCTGTCGATGGCGTCAAGAATATAGTCGTAAGTATCAAGCTGGAACGAGTCTGATGTTTCGGCGCTGTATATTTGTTGGATGGCTGTAATTTCGGCTTTGGGATTGATGTCAATCAAACGTTCTTTAAGGACATCTACTTTTACCTGACCTACTGTTTTGGTGGTAGCCATCAACTGGCGATTGATATTGGTCACGCAAATACGATCCGAATCTACGATTGTGAGCTGTCTGATACCTGATCGCACGAGGCTTTCGGCACACCAGCTACCCACGCCCCCCACGCCGAATATAATAACACGTGTAGCGGCAATCTTATCCATCAACGTATTGCCTAATAATAGTTCGGTACGTTTAAAAATTCCTTTTTCTATGCCCATTTCTTTTATGGTCTTAGCTCTTCTGTTTTAATATTATTCACTTATCATATCCAACAATTGCAGCATCCCGTGATTTGACGCGCGCATGATATTGGATTCGCGGTACTTGCCAAGTTGGTACTTTTTAGCAATATATTTATCCTTGTACGTAGTACAAATCCAGACAGTGCCCACGGGCTTCTCGTCCGTGCCGCCGTCGGGTCCGGCAATGCCTGTGGAGGCTATCGAACAGTCCACATTCAATACTCTTTGCGCTCCTCTTGCCATTTCTATGGCTACGGCTTCGCTCACAGCTCCGAATCTATCCAAGTCTTCCGGTGAAACTTGCAGGATATTTACTTTCTCTTCGTTGGCATAAGACACAACAGCGCCTTTAAAATAGCGGGAAGAGCCGGGTATGGACGTTATCATCTGCGCTATATTTCCACCCGTGCAACTCTCGGCGGTTCCTATAGTAAGCCCTTTTTCAAAGAGCTGTTCCCCAAGAATTTTCTCGGCGGTCATATCTTTTTCGGCAACGATGGCATCACCCAGAATGTCATGTAATTTCTTTACCTGTTCGTCCATTTCTCGCGAGCGATGCTCTCCCCTTACAAACAGGCGCAATTTCATTAACGCCGGCGATGGCAGGTATGCCAAACCAAACCCTTCCGGCAAATTATTTTCAAAATCGGCGATGCGCATCGCCAAAGCGGATTCTGTATAGCCTTTTACAATAAACACGCGTTTGAGATATGCTTCAGGGTCAAATTTGTCTTGTAAACGGGGAATAATCTCATTTTCCATGACATACTTCATCTCATAAGGCACCCCGGGCATCGAGACCAGCACTTTTCCGTTATAATCGAACCAAGTGACAGGAGCTGTACCTACCTTATTCTGGATAACCGTGCAATCTTTGGGAACATAAGCCTGATTACGGGTCAGCTCATTCAAAGAGGTGAAATGGGATATAACCTCCTGTATATTTTCCAGCACCGAATCATCAAACACGAGCGTCGTACCGAAATATTCACAAAGAGTTTTCTTGGTGATGTCATCTTTTGTAGGTCCCAGTCCTCCGGTCATTAAGATAACATCCGCCCGTTGGGAAACATCATCTATCGTATCTTTTATTTGTTGGGCGTTGTCACCTATCGACTGCATCTCTTCCACCTCAAAACCTGCCAAGGTAAGCTTGCCTGCTATCCATGCGGAATTGGTATCAACTATCTGTCCTATAAGGATTTCATCGCCTATTGTAACTATCGCTGCTTTCATTGTTTATGTAGTTATTCACGTTTTTTTCAATGATCTGCAAATTTACGATATAAATCAAACCCTCCGATACAGTTTATTCGTAGGATTTATTATGAATACTTAAATTTATTAAAAACCGGTAACTAATAATCCCCGCGCCCCTTTCATCCCGCATTTCTGATATTTGTTGTAAGCCGTTGCCGCCGCTTCACGTACCGCCGCGTTGCCGCCGCCGTTGATATAGGTCGCGATGGCATCGTGTAGGGTGTACGCCTCAGGACTCATCAAATGAGTTGACCAAAGTACCGGATTTGCTTTAGCCGAAAGCAGGTATGGCGTAAAATACCGCTTGCTGTAACAAGCGAGTATAATGGCGTCGCGCTGCTTCCCATCGGTGTTTTGATAGGTGTCGACCAAAGAGAAATCCATTAATCCGTTATGACCGATATACGCGACAAGTTTAGCATTGCCATGAAGGTCTATTTTTGCGCCGCCTATCATCAACGTGTCTTTTTTACTGCCGGCGCATGACTTCAAAAAATCGATTGTGCAATCGCTGATATACTTTCCATCGTAAGCATCCGCCACCAGATAGTAATTTTTTGTCTTATGCTTGAAGACGATACGTTCCAAACAGACGTCTGTCACATTGCTGTATCGTTTGACTTCCTTCCAGTCCGCGCTGTTTTTGAAATAGGCGCGCACACCGTAACCGCATCCCCAATACAGGTTGGTTTGAGGATCTTGCCCGTTGCCTATACCTTTCGGCACTTTGACTATGCCTTGATATTTATTATCGCAAAGGGCGACCATCACATGTATCGTTTGGTTTTGTTGAGCCAACGCAGGCAACAGAATCAAAAGGAGGCTAAGAAGGAGAAACGGCTTTCTTTTCATAGAGTTAATTATCAAATAAATAATACTGTATCATATTCATAAATATTTTTTTATCCGAACTATACTTCCACATGATGTTTTCCCAGAGCTTTTCGTCAAATTCCACTTTGTTTCCTTTATTATCTTCATAAATCATTTTGTCAAAGATGTCTTTTTTCAATGAAGCTCTTTCTCCTTGGTTGTTCTCATATTGTTGATACCCAAAGATGTCTATTTTATATTCTTCTTTGTAGTTTTTAAGATCGGCGCACATCTTTAGAAGCCAGACAAAAGCTTTTGTCTCGTTTTGGTTAAAGTCTTGGAGTATATCCGTCCAATATTCATTAGAAAATTTTATCTCATTATTTCTATTATCGCTATAAATCCATGTATCGAATATATCTTTTTTCAATGATGCTTTTTTGTTATTGCGATCCTCATATTGTAAATATCCGAAAATGTCTTTTTTTATACTTGTCCTATTCCCCTTATTATCTTCAATAACAGTATTGTCGAAAATATCCTTCTTGACAGTTTTGTTTGATTGAGGATAGAGACATAGTGTAAATGACAGAGCCAAAATGATTATATATATTCGTTTCATTGGTTTTATTATTAATATTGGACAATCTTTTTATAATGAGACCTCGATTTATGCCAAAGGTTTAAACCATTGTTTATTTTTCCATCGCCTTTATCCGTTGCAATAAGGTGGGGTGTGAATAGTGGAAAAACACATATAATGAATCCGGGTTTAGGTTGCTGAGTGATTTAACGGATAATTTTTTTAATCCGCTTATCAACGATTCCGACAAGCCGAATCCCGCGGCATAAGCGTCCGCCTGATATTCATTTCTCCTGCTATGAATACTTGAAAATATTCCGATAAGGAGTGAAATGGGGGTAAACAATACAGAAAAGGCAATCAAACCTAAATGAAATGAAGCGGTTTTTCCGCCGAGGGCTAAAGCTATTTCCTGATTGTTTAGGAACAATGACAACAAAAATAACATAACCCCCGTATAGCAAACAGAGATAACCATCCCCTGCAAAGTATGTTTCTTTTTGTAATGTCCTATCTCATGAGCCAAAACCGCTACTATTTCGTCCATGCTTAAATCGTTAATCAACGTGTCAAACAACACAATCCGCTTCTTCGCGCCAAAGCCGGTAAAATACGCGTTTGCCTTTGTGGAACGTTTCGACGCGTCCATCACATATATATTGTTGATCTCAAAACCCGCCTTTTCGGCGAAAGCCTCTATCGCGTCGCGTAAATCGCCTGCTTCCAAAGGGGTTTGCTTATTAAATAACGGCACGATGATATTGGAATAAAACAGAGTCATAAACAATGAAAAGAATGTCACTACACCCCATGCGTACAGCCATGCGTATTCGCCCAGTGTAGCATACAACCATACAATAAGGGCAAGTATAGCTCCGCCTAAAACAGCTGTGAGTATAAGTCCTTTCAGTTGGTCAAACCAGAATGTTTTCTTTGTGGATTTATTGAAGCCGAAACGTTCTTCGATGACAAATGTGGCATAATAATCGAAAGGCAGGGTAATAATTTCATTCATGATGTATATAATACCAAAGAAAGCCAAAGTCAACAACAGTTCATTGCTAATGTACCGTCTCAAGAACTCGTCGAACCATCCGAATAGCCCAAGCGATAATACCATTATTAATATGGCAAATGAGAATAGGCTTGTGTACAAGCTAAACCTGCTGTTTACCTGCTGGTAAGATTGTTGTTTCGCGTATTCCTCCTTATTGTAAATTCCATCCAATTGAGCAGGTATTTCCGTACTCATCTTCCTGCGGTTGCGATACGATAAATATTGTGACCAAATAAAGTCGAGAATAACAATCAGTAGAATAACAATCAAATAAATTGGCATAATCTTTTTTTTATGCAAAGATAAGGTTTTATGCTTTCTTTTTTGTTTGATACATAACCTATTATATTGGTGATCTGAATTTTCTAAAATTATAATTTTATTTTTCTGAAAATCAGAAAAATAATTATAATTTTACACTTTACTTTGATAAAATAAAAAAAATATGGCATAAAAGCAGAAAGAAAACCGTGCGTAAAGCACTGAAAATAAAATAAATAAAAATAGCGATTGCTGTTTGTTCTTGAAGTCCAATTTTCCACATTGAACTCGTTTTGCGAGTTATAGTATCAAGAGCAAGTTAGTAAACGCCGCGTTATGTGGCGTGGAACGACTTGTAGATACTATAGGCGTGGAAACCTGGACTTCAGACAGGTCGTTTCCACGCTATTTTTTTGTCTAAAAATGAAAGAAATACACACGGGTCACCAGAAAAAATTGACTGAAGAAAATTAAATTGATTAACGAAAGCGTTTAATATATTATTCCGCCATCATTCTCGCTAAGTTTGAAAAGACGCCAAAGGAATAATAGCAACAGTTCCTACGCTTTTCTTATTTTTGATAACGCCAAACGGAGGGGAACAGGGAGGCACATAAATAACTTATTATAATGTTTTGTCAAAATTGTGGAGCGGAAGTTTCTGAAAAAGCGGTCGTCTGTGTAAAATGCGGCGTAGCCCTAAAAAGAGGAGGTAATGTATATAAAAATTCATTAAATGAAGAAGAAGGAAAAGATTGGACTACAACGTTATTGTTGTGTTTTTTTCTTGGACTCTTCGGAATTCACAGATTTTACACAAATAGTACAGCTATTGGAGTTGTTCAATTAGTTACATTAGGGGGTTGTGGCATCTGGGCTCTTGTTGATTTTATCCTGATTCTGTCAGGAAGTTACAAAGACGGCGATGGAAATCTCTTGGTTAAGAAGTAAAAAATTGAACCACCGAATAAAGGGTGTCGGTCTTGCGTCAATACCCTTTATTCTTCATTTTATTCCTGTTTGTTGGTTGAATGGAGAACATACAATTTGTTTATTTAAGAATATCTTTGGTCGAGATTGTTACGGTTGTGGAATTACTCGAGCTATATTATCAATACTACATTTTGATTTAGTTAATGCTATCAACTATAATAAATTAGTTGTAATTGTATTTCCATTATTAGTTTACATTTGGACAAAAACATTAATAAAATCATGGAACAACTAACAGTTTAATCGCTACCACTTCATCAATAAGACAAACTACCGTTTGGAGCGGGTGCATATCGCTCCCGATAAAAAGCAACAGTTCATGGAAGAATTTAAAAAGACGTGAATAACACAATAAGAAGCACCTGTTTCTATGCCGATAATTCTACCTCTATATATAACTCTTTATCAAGAAATGAAATTTCAAAAAATACCATGAAGTTTTTGATTGGACTTCAATTGCATAATTGCAATTAAGGAAATAGAGGTTTCGTATTACAAGAGTCAGCCTACAAGCGTGAATTACAATTACATTGCACGGTAAAATTGTAATAATCAGACATTTTTATATATTAATAGAAAGCAACAACGACAAAAGCAATTTTTTACTTATTTGCCAATTTACCAACTTCCTTGGTTTTCGATTTGTACGAATGTTTTAAATCAACTATTTTTGTAAAAAACAGATAACTCGAATGAAAAAGATATTGACCTTATTTCTTCTTATATATACCGCAAATTTAACGGCTCAAAATCCGTATCGGTCTCCTCTTGATATTCCGCTCCTGCTTGGCGCGAATTTTGGAGAACTCCGCCCAAATCACTTCCATTCGGGGATAGACCTGAAGACCCAAGGGGTGATAAATAAACCTGTATACGCGATGGCCGACGGATACATCTCACGAATATCCGTGTCGCCGACAGGCTATGGATTGGCTTTGTATATAAATTACCCGGCAACGAAGCAAACCGGCGTATATGGGCATATCAATAAGTTCGCTCCCAAAATAGCCGCGTATATAAAGGAAAAACAATATGAAAAGGAAAGCTATACGATAGATATATCGTTAAACGCGGATGAAATTCCGGTAAAAAGGGGCGATATGGTAGCATATAGCGGAAACACGGGTTCTTCGGGAGGTCCTCATGTACACTTTGAAATCAGAAATACGGAAAACCGGACCGCGATTGACGCGCTTGAATATTGCAAGACCGACATAGAGGATACGCAAGCTCCTTTATTAAAAGGAATAGCCGTATATCCGCTGAATGAGAAAGGCGCGGTGGACTTTAGCCGCGATCCATACAGGAGATCTGTACCGGTACTGAAAGACGGCGGTTATGCCTCGTTGAAGGATACGGCGCAAGTATGGGGAAGGATAGGCGTCGGCGTATATGCAAATGATAAAATGACCGGTACAACGAATATTTACGGCGTGCGGAAAGTTCGGCTGTTTTGTGATGACAAGGAAATCTATTCGTCCGATATGTCTGTTGTTGATTTCGCAAAAACCAGAATGATTAACAGCCTTATTGATTATGACTACTGGAGCCGGACAAAAATATTTTATCAAAAATCATTTATCGAGCCGGGAAACAAGCTGCCTATCTACAAAGCCGTAAATAACGGATATATAGATATAAACGAAGAACGCATCTATAACTTCCGTTACGAACTGGAAGATTTATACGGAAATAAAACAACTTATCCGTTCTGTGTAGAAGGCAGGGAACAAACGATCCCCCTGAAAAAGCGTTGCTTCCAAACCTTGCTGTGGAATCAGGATAACGGCGTGTTAACAGATAAGTTTTCATTGGTCGTCCCCAAAGATTACTTGTACGATAATGTCTGTTTTACCTTAAAAAACAATCCGTCGCGAAATTATCTGTCGGATGTGTTTGAAGTAAATGATACTCATGTGCCATTACATGGCTTTTGCGATATGTCGCTTAAACTGAATAAAGATACCTTATCCAATAAAGCCCAATATGGCATTGTACACATTGTAGGAAGCCGCGAAAGATGGGTCGGCGGCGCGTACAAGAATGGATATGTGACCGGGCGTATAGGCGAGTTGGGAAATACTTACGCCGTGAGCGTCGATACGAAAGCGCCTACGATAACGCCCCTGCAGCCTGAGAGGTGGGTCAGGCAATCGGAAATAAAGATTCGGCTATCTGACAACAAGAGCGGTGTAGCCGCATCCAAAGGTACGATTGACGGTGCGTTTGTACTATTCGAAAATGACGTGAAGTCTTCAGTCTATTCATATAAATTTGACCCTTCCCGATTGAAAAAAGGACAAAGCCATCAATTTGTATTCACGGCAACCGACGCTTGCGGAAATACGGCAAGTTATGAATATAGCTTTAAATATTAATCAGAACAACTTAATAAAGAATAATGAGCTCCAGATACTATACACAGCATGAAGAATTAGCAAATACCCTATCCCATGCACTCGGAATCTTATTAGGCGTCGCCGGAGGATACTTATTACTCTCTACCGCGATAAAAAGCGGCGACGGCTGGGCTATCGGCGGCGTTATCGCTTATTTATCCGGAATGTTGGCTTCTTATATCACTTCCACTTGGTATCACGGCTGTACGAATGAAAAACGAAAGATGCTACTTCGTAAATTTGACCATAGCGCCATTTATCTGCATATAGCCGGAACATACATCCCTTTTATACTAATTGTACTTCGCAATGAAGGCGTGTGGGGTTGGGGGCTTTTCGCTTTTATATGCAGCGCGGCTATCGCCGGATTGATTGTCAGCTTCGCAAAGTTGAAAGATCACAGCCATCTGGAGACCGTCTGCTTTGTATTGATGGGTGGGGCTATTTTGGTGGCGTTCAAGCCTCTCTTTGATATTCTGCACCAAACAGGACGCGTCAGTTCTTTGTACTGGCTGATAGGGGGAGGAGTCGCTTATATCATCGGGGCTTTA
>JAISKQ010000269.1 GCA_031260865.1 Prevotella sp. | reverse complement strand
CCGGATAAGACGATATACAAAGATGAATATGACGCGAACGGAAGAAAAGGAGCTAACGGAATACCCGATATTTTGGACGAAATTCGTTGGGGATTGGATTGGATGATTCGTATGAATCCTGATTCCACATTGATGTTCAATCAAATCGCTGACGATAGGGATCACGCCGGCACGCGCGCGCCAAATCAAGATATTGTGGATTATGGTTACGGACCGGGGTTAGGACGTCCTGTATATCCGGTTACAGGGCAGCCGCAAGGTTTGCGTGAGTATAAGAACAGATCAACCGGAGTATCGTCCAGCGCCGCCAAATTTGCATCGGCGTTCGCGTTGGGAGCTGAAGTGTTCAAAAATATTGACCCTGAATTGAGTCGCCTTTTGAACGAAAAGTCAGAACCTGCCTATCGTTACGGAAAGAAATATCCCGGAAATAATCAAACAGCCTGTACGGTGTCTCCATACTTTTATGAAGAGGATAACTGGGTGGACGATATGGAGCTTGCCGCCGCTACCGAATATAACCTAACAGGCAGTAAAGCGTGGCTGAAAGACGCCGACTATTGGGGACAATTGGAAGAAATAACCCCGTGGATGGAATTAGGTCGCGCGCGTCATTATCAATTCTATCCGTTCGTCAATATAGGACACTATTACTTAGCCCAATCATCAGATAAAGAGATTGGTGAAAAATACAGGGATTATATGAAACGCGGTCTTGAATGCCTGGCAAAACGGGCAAAAGAATTTGACGACCCATTCCTGAACGGAGTACCTTTTGTATGGTGTTCCAATAATCTGGTTACGGCTGCTATAACATACGCCCGCTTATATCATCAGGCATCGGGTGACGATACTTATTTGGAAATGGAAGCGGCGCTTCGCGATTGGCTTTTCGGATGCAATCCATGGGGCACGTCAATGATTAGCGGGTTGCCTCTTCATGGAGATTCTCCAACCCGTACGCATTCTTATGTGACCCAACTACTGAAAGACATTACTTACGGCGGGCTTGTTGATGGGCCTATCGAAAAGGCGAGATATGAAACATTGCGGGGGATAGGGTTGAGATATAAAGATGAATACGCGCCGTTTCAGAATGGAGCCGCCGTATATCACGATGATCCGGGCGACTATTCTTCCAATGAACCTACGATGGACGGTACAGCCGGACTGAGTTTTTACCTCTCTACAATGGAGAAAATAGGTAAAGCCGCGGCAAAGGATATAAATTGCGCGTACGATAACGAAGGAGCTATTGTTCAGATGAATAATGACCGGAAAATAATCCACCTTATATTTTCAGCGGATTCAGCTTTCGAAGGCATGCGGGTCATTCTCAAAACATTGGACAAAAATAAAGCGATAGCCTCCTTTTTCCTAACCGGAAATTGTCTCCGAATGAATGAACACAAGGATATTATAAGACAGATAATCAATAAGGGGCATTATGTAGGAGGACATTCCGACAAGCACCTGCTATATGCTCCATGGGGCAATCGTAATGAGTTGTTGGTTAGCAGAGATAGTCTGATTGACGATTTCAAGCAAAACATGAATGAATTGAAAAAGTTTGGCGTCAATGTTGACGAACTCGGCTATTATCTTCCTCCTTACGAATGGTATAATAAGGCGAGCGTGCGTACTGTTGAAGCTTTAGGGCAATCGACTATTAATTATACGCCGGGAACGAGTACCGCCGCGGACTATACAACTCCGGATATGAAGAATTATCGGTCATCTCAGGAACTTATCGATTTATTGTACAACTACGAGACTAAAAACGGATTGGACGGATGTATTATCCTTATTCATCCGGGAACTGACCAAAGCCGTACCGATAAATTATATAACAGACTTGATGAAATTATAAAGGCTTTGAAAAAGAAAGGGTATCGCTTTGAGCGTCTTTAAGCGCTTTTTCACCTCAATTCCAAAGAAGCCTCTTCGGAGATCGAGAGGGTTTATAATTGACTGAAAATAATTATTTTTGAACTATAATATATATCAATGAGTAAGTATAAAAAATGGTATCATTCCAAAGGTTGGGCATTAATGCCTTTGGCTGTTTTCTTTTTGCTTTATCTCCTCACGTTTATAAGCACAGGCGATTTGTATCAGATGCCTATATCCGTGGCGTTTATGGCGGCGTCATTAGCTGCCATCCTTTATTCCAAGGGCGGAAAGTTATCAAACAGAGTCGCGCAATTTTGCCGGGGAGCAGCCAACGAAACGATAATGCTCATGGTGGTTATATTTATATTGGCGGGAGCATTTGCCGGAACCGCCAAGGCGATGGGAGCCGTGGATGCCACCGTGAATATGATGCTGTACTTATTGCCTCAACAGACTATTCTCGCCAGTATTTTCATCGCCGCGTGTTTTATATCCATGTCGATGGGTACCTCAATGGGTACAATAGCCGCTCTCGCTCCTATCGCGGTGGGTGTTTCATCCCAAGCCGGGATTGATCTTCCGCTGATATTGGGTATTGTTATCGGTGGAGCTATGTTTGGCGACAACCTGTCCTTTATATCCGATACAACTATTGTAGCCACGCGTACGCAGGGTTGTGAGATGCAGGATAAGTTCAAAATGAATATCCGCATTGTCCTTCCTATGGTACTTGTGGTTCTTGGCATTTATATTTATCAGGGTTTGTCGTTGACCGGCGGCGCTCAGGTTTCGGCAGATCAGGTGGAATGGCTAAAAGTTGTTCCTTATGTAGCTGTGTTGGCAGTCGCTTTAGCCGGTTTGGATGTAATGGCGGTATTGGCTTTGGGTATTATTCTGTCGGGTATTATCGGTCTTTTTACCGGAGGCTTCGGCATTTGGGAATGGACTAAGGCGATGAGTAACGGTATCGTTGTGGATATGGGCGAACTGATTATTGTTTCTTTGATGGCGGGCGGTATGTTTGAATTGATTCGTTTCAATGGCGGCATTGATTGGTTGATAGAAAAGATGACGCGCAACATAAAGTCAAAGCGTTCCGCCGAATTATCAATCGCGGGTCTGGTTTCATTTACAAACTTATGTACGGCAAACAATACGATCGCTTTGATTATAAGCGGACCGATAGCTAAAAATATAAGCGGCAAGTTTAATCTGGATGGACGCAGGATTGCCAGTTTGCTGGATACCTTTTCCTGTTTTGTGCAAGGTCTTATACCTTATGGGGCGCAATTGCTTATCGCGGCAGGCTTGGCAAAGGTAAATCCAATGGAGATAGTTCCGTTTTTATATTATCCGTTTTTAATAGGGTTGGCTGCTTTTGCTTCCATTATCTTCAGATACCCCCGAAAATATGTGTAAAATCGCTATAACTTTATGTATTTAGACTCCGGTATATTACTTTAATTGCACCTTTATAAAGGCTATTATGGTTAATTAAAGTTAAATATTTAATTTTATTTTTGCGTTAAATTGCTTATAATTAATATATTATAAGTATATAGTCTTATGGTGTATTGTACTATGTATTGCATAGTACTTATATTTATTTATATATTTGCATTACAAATAACGTTGTATAAAATAATAATAGGTTATAAATGCAAATCGGTTAAGAGTATGAAAAAGGTAATAGAAGTAAGTATAGGAGGCATCAATTTCACGATGGAAGATGATGCGTATTCCAGATTGAATGAATATCTGAAATGCTTTGAGGAAACGATTCCTGATAAACAGGAAGCTCACGAAGTAATGGAAGATGTTGAAGCCCGTGTAGCCGAACTATTTCAGAAGGAGATGAAATATTCGAATCAGGTAGTGGGCATGAGGCAGGTGCAAACGGTTATTGACCATTTGGGGAAAATCGAATCAAAGACTTCTTCTTCCCACGAATTTGAAACGGGTTCTTATTATTCCGACAATGATTATACCAAGGGCAATAAAAGATTGTATAGGGATGTGGATGAAAAAAAGATAGCAGGCGTATGTGGCGGGCTGTCTCTCAACTTTGGTGTAGATGTTACGCTTATCAGGGTTCTTTTCGTGGTTATCGCTTTTCTGTCCGGTACATCTATTATAGTATATCTTGTTCTTTGGGTAGTAATGCCAAGAGCCTTGACTGTTACGCAGAAACTCGAAATGAGAGGCTACGCGCCGACTGCCGAGAACATAAGGAAATTCACATCACAACATAAATAAACCGATAATATGGAAACTATAAATGTAGATAATATAAAAGCCCAGATGCGCAAAGGAATATTGGAATATTGTATTCTTAGCATCTTGTCTAAAGGGGACGCTTATGTCTCCAATATCATAAACGAACTGAAAGAGTCGGAGATGATAGTCGTTGAAGGTACTATGTATCCGTTACTTACGCGTCAGAAGAATCAGGGATTGCTCAGCTACCGTTGGGAAGAATCGACACAAGGTCCTCCTCGTAAATATTACGCCATTACCGACAAAGGTAAGGCTGTGCTTGAAGAACTGGATATTGTATGGGCGGATCTGGTGAGAGTTATAGATAATATTAGAAACAAATAAAATACTGATACTATGAAACCAACTGTTAGAGTAAGTATAGGAGGATTGGCGTTTAATCTGGATGAGGATGCTTATCGCGTACTCAACAATTATTTGCAGGCGTTGAAAAGACATTTCGCGGCAAATCCCGAAGGCGATGAAATAATATCGGATATAGAGGCTCGTCTTAGCGAGCTGCTACAGATGAGGATTTCAAATGCCGAGGGTGTCGTTTCGGAAAATGACGCGCAGGAGATTATAAAAGTAATGGGTAGTCCCAAAGACTTTGATGATACCATAGAAGAATCCGAAAAAGAATATAATGCCGGTCAGGAAGATACTTCGACGAAAGAATATGCGACCGGTGGCTATTTCAAGAAAAAGCTATATCGTGATACCGAAAATAAATTTATAGGGGGCGTATGTAGCGGGTTGAGCCACTATTTCAGGGTAGATACGACTGTTATTCGTTTGTTGTTTGCCGGGCTGTTTGTTTTTCTGTTTGTAGTAGGTAATAGGATAGTCCCTTCCTGTATAGCTGTTGTATTGATATATGCGATCTTGTGGGCTGTAATGCCTGTGGCGAAGACATTTACACAAAAATTATCGATGACAGGAGCAGATCCGTCCATCATGAATATTGAGGATCGTGCGCAAACTCCCAAAAAGTATAGGGGGAGTGGATTAAGCGCTTTTGTCTCCGTACTGATTACTGTTATTGTTGGTATTATCGCCGTTTCTCTGTTAGTGACAATAATTGGAATTATAGCATCAATCTTGTGGTTGCATTTCGATACGGAAATTCTCGGATTTAATAATTATCTCATTCTCACAGGTTACAATTCCATTAATTTAAAGATAGCGGCAATACTGGCTTTATTACTTCCTCCGGTAGGGTTATTGGTGTTAATGATCAAGGTGTTGAGGCACACGCCATATACAACCCGTACAATGGTAAATTTCACTATTGGATTGGTAGTATGGTTAGGAGCAGTCTTTTATTTGGTAAACGCGGGGGTGAAATTCGGAAACTCACATAAAGCGGATGCTAAATCAGAAGAACTATTGACTGTGAATACGGCTTCGGATTCGCTTTATATCAGATTGGGGGATGAATACCAAAATGCCAAATTTCTGCCTAACAATCCGTTTATGCTATACAAAGGAGAAAACGAATCGGAAAGGGAGTTGTGTTTATTGCCTAAGATAAGGGTTAAAAAAGATACGACATTAACAGATTATGTGGTAGAGATTCATAAAAGAGCTTACGCGGATAATGCAATCGCGGCAAAAAGGGAATCCGAAATTTTAAAACTGGACTATGTTTTAACGGATTCATTATTAGTAATTAACCCGAAATGGTATAATAATTCGCATCCGTGGGATCTGGAAACGTTTGAGATTGTAGTGACGGCGCCTCGAAACAAGAACGTTCTAAGGGAAGAGCCATTACGAGAATCGTATGATATAAAAGATTCGTATCGTGTAAAGAAATCGTATCGTAATGTAAGGAAATCACATTGCATTGGTAATATTTTTTAAAATAGACGGACATGATTATTTTAGTTGTTCTAACAATCATCATAGTGATTAAATTCATTATCTAATGGTCTAAGCAGTAAGAGCGGAAACTGAATTTATGCTGATTATGTCGATCCGGATAAAGCGACCGATGGAATTGAACGAAAAAAGAGGTGTAATAATATATTTTGGTAAAATTCAAAACAGTTTCTGAACATATCAGAAAATAATTTGTTTAATATGTCAATTTATATATCATAATAATATGTACTTTTGACGTTCGAAAAAACAAAAACAAATGAAGAAAATATTCTTAGTGCTTTTAATAAGCTTGTTTACAAGTACAAGTTTCGCTCAAAAAGACAATAAGCAGCCGATAACTATACCGCCATACGACAGTACCGCCAACTTTTTAGGAAAAAATGTAGAGCAATATACCGGACAGGAACTCTACCTGAAAGGTCTGGAAAAATCATCCCAATCGTATGGTTATACGGGTTTTATCCTTAAATACAAAAAGGATGATGATTTGCTTAATGACGAAAAAAACATATATAAGCCTAATAATAATTACAATTCACGGTACGAAGACTTAGCCGACAAATATTTTCAGGTGCTGGAAGTTCTTAGTCATCCCAAAGCTAAGAAGAACGCGGAAAACTACGGGGACGATTATTACCTGAAATTGCAGGAAAAATCAAGCGGCGACATCTTGTATTATAAATATAACGTCGAATCGGAATTTACCTTTCCGTTCATCGTTACCGGCTTCTTTATCAAAGAGAAGCAGGCATTAAACGGCAGAGAATATGTAATATCCGATGACATCCTCAGAATGTCCCGCGATTTAGCCACAGGAAAAGCTCTTGTATTCACCACCGGGCAAACATGGAAATGCGTTGACCTGACCATCGATCATACAAACGGCGAACTATCGCTTCTACTGCAAAGCAAGGGCGGAATAAAGACGGCAGTCCCTTATTCGCTCTTAGATAATGGAGAAGGCATAAAGAAAATCTATACGGCCGCTGAAGCCTCCGCGCTTACGAAGAAATACAATCAGAATAATTTCCGCCGTATCCTGCAAAATAAGATTAGGATAGGGATGACAAAAGAAATGACCCGCTTGGCATGGGGAGAGCCTACCGAAATCAGCGAAACCGGCAAAACGGAACAATGGATATATCCTGCCGGAATACTGGATTTTAGAGGCGACAAAATAATAAGCGCGAAGTAACCTGTCAAGTTCTTACTTCTCGCATTTACATTGAGAACAAATAATTAAAATGAATAATATATCGGATTTTGAAATAATGGCGCCGGTGGGCTCGTACGACTCACTGGCGGCAGCAATACAAGGCGGGGCTGATTCTATCTATTTTGGTATAGAGGGATTGAATATGCGCGCCAAATCTTCAAATAATTTTACCATTGACGACCTGAAACAAATAGCCACTATTTGTAAAGAAAAAGGATTGAAAAGCTATCTGACGGTAAATACCATTATTTATGATAATGATATTTCGCTGATGCACAAGATTGTAAACGCGGCTAAGGAAGCCGAATTGTCGGCTATTATTGCTTCGGATGTCGCTGTCATGATGTATGCCCGCGGTATAGGTGTTGAGGTGCATTTATCCACGCAACTGAATATAACGAATAGCGAGGCGCTGAATTTCTACGGGCAGTTTGCCGATGTTGTCGTACTGGCGCGCGAGCTGAACCTCGACCAAGTGGCGGCTATCTATAAAGATATTGTCGACAGGAATATAAAGGGTCCAAACGGAGAACTTATCCGTATAGAGATGTTTGCGCATGGAGCTTTATGTATGGCGGTATCGGGTAAATGTTACCTGAGCCTCCACGAAAAAGATTTGTCTGCCAACCGTGGCGCGTGCAATCAGATATGCCGTAGAGGATATATTGTAAAGGATAAGGAAACGGACATAGAGCTGGAAATAGATAATGAATACATCATGTCTCCCAAAGACCTGAAAACCATCCACTTTATGAATAAAATGATGGACGCCGGCGTACGTGTTTTCAAGATTGAAGGTCGGGCGCGCGGCGCTGAATATGTGCGTACTGTGGTGGAATGTTATAAAGAAGCTGTAAAAGCTTATTGTGAAGGAACATTTACCGAAGAGAAAATAGCTTGTTGGGATGAACGGCTTGCCTCAGTCTTCAATCGGGGATTTTGGAACGGCTATTATCTGGGACAAAGATTAGGTGAATGGTCTAGCAACTACGGTTCGGGCGCGACCAAACGTAAAGTGTATATTGGCAAAGGGCTTAAATATTTTTCAAATCTGGGAGTGGCGGAATTTCTGATGGAAACCCAATCGCTTAGCGTAGGGGATGAGATACTCATTACAGGACCTACCACAGGCGCGGTCAGCCAGATTGTGGAAGAAATCAGAGTTGATTTGCAGCCTGTCGATAAAACGATAAAAGGCGAAAAGTTCTCAATAAAAGTAAACGAAAAAATACGTCCGTCCGATAAACTGTTCAAAATGGTAAAGATAGAGCAGAAAAAAGCTTATCGGTAAAAATATTGCGTGCTTTAACGAGAGGAGAGACAACCGTAAACCATCCGAGAGTTCTAAAAAATAGAACTCTCGTAACTGTTTTCCATTACATCAAAGACTTTCTTGTTTCAATCGAATAGATAGAAGCAAAATCCGCTCTCGTTAGAGAGCCTATCTATATAGGCAGTACGCTCAGCGTACTGTAAACGAATACCAGCCTCTAATTCCTTGCCTGCATCGCAGGCAAACCCGTGAACAGTAAATAGTTTACAAGATTTCAAGTTTACTAGCATGCTAGAACTCTTGTACACTCATTACTTACTACTCATAACTCAAAACTTTAAAAGGTGACAAAAGTAACAGTTTTTAGTCATTTTTCTTTATTGCTCTTTTTCCCCATCCTCTCTTTGCCTTGTAACTCGTAACTATTTCAATATTTCAAAGACCTTTTCAGTGTACAGTCAACAACTAATGCTAAATTGTTAAAAAAAGTGACAAAAGTAACACTTTTCAGTAAACAGTCAGTAAATAATTTACTGGAGTTCAAGTTTATTAAAATTCTAAAAAGTGACAAAAGTAACAGTTTTCAGTAAATAGTTTACAAGATTTCAAGTTTACTAGCATGCTAGAACTCTTGTACACTCATTACTTACTACTCATAGCTCAAAACTTTAAAAGGTGACAAAAGTAACAGTTTTCGGGTAACATCGCTATGCGCCATTCTTCGTTCTTGTAAACTTGTACACTTGCAAGCTTGTAAACTAGAACTCTTGTAACTTGTAACTGCTTTACATAAGATAATTTTTTTTGAATTTAATGCAGATTTAATAGTTAAATTTTTAATAATTTCCCGATTTTTTTACTCGCTCTTTATACTTACTCTATCTCTATCATTGCAAACTCAAAACTTTCAACTCATATAATTAGATAATTTTGTAAAAAAGGATGACAAAATAATAGGCAAATTAACCAAATTGCCGATGCTTTTTAGTTAACAGTTAGCTATCATCGCCCGAATCGGTAACTACCGACTTTTATCTATCACTTGGATGCTAATACGACCTGTCTTGTTGAGCTTTTATCCAATTTTTTCAACATTCAAGTAAGCGGTCGATAAAGCGCCTGCTTTCTTAATATCTATCCCATAGATGCGCAAGAAAGCATCTATAACCGCTTGCCCGCCGTTGGTCGAAACCGGATTGGCAAAATTGTTTGTTACTACATCGACCGACATTCCTTTTTCTATACGAACCCCGTTCGCATATTTCGCTGACTTTACTGTAATTCTAAATAGTGGCATAATGATGAATTTTTATATGTTATGATAAAGTTTATGATTATGGGATATAATACCCAAATGCAGAAAAACCGTACAACGTCATTGCGAGGGCTTGCCCGAAGCAATCCAAACAGTTGATATGGATTGCTTCGTCGTTCCTCCTCGCAATG
>JAISKQ010000221.1 GCA_031260865.1 Prevotella sp. | reverse complement strand
CAATAACCACAGATGAATATATTGAAATAAAAACGAATCCGGGAATGATTACACAATTAACATTGCCCGATAGTTCCAAAGTGTGGCTTAATTCCGAATCATCTTTAAAATATCCGCTTAAATTTACCGGAGAAACAAGAGAAGTAACATTAAATGGAGAAGCATATTTTAAAGTCGAAAAAGACCTAAAACATAAGTTTATAGTTTCGACGGCGAATAATATACGGATAGAAGTTTTAGGAACAGAGTTTAATGTGGAGGCATATAGTAAAAATGAGGATGTTATTACTACATTGGTAAATGGAAAGATTGGGTTATCGTACCTTTCCGCCGAAAATGATGTCCGACATTTATTGATGACTCCAAATCAAAAAAGTGTTTACAATACGTTGAATAGAACCGCCGTCACAACATCGGTTGACGTGGAATCTGACATTGCGTGGATAGACGGGAAAATCATTTTTAACAACACCTCCTTGGAGAATGCCCTCAAGATATTAAGTAAACGTTTCAATGTTGACTTTATAATCAAAAACCCTAAGCTTAAAGATTATTCATTCTCCGGTACATTTGAACATCAGCGTTTGGATAGGATATTGGAATATTTTAAAATTTCATCGAATATAAAAAGCCGATATATAACCACTTATAATAATACAAATAAAGTAGATAAGAGTATAATCGAAATTTATTAACCCTAACAATTTTAATGCCATGAAGAGAAAGAAAACCTAAAAAAATGTAAGGAAATATTGGCGTATCTCCTTACATGAAACAATGTCTATCCGCCTTATAATTAAAGGCTAAAAGAAATTATTTTTACTAAACATTACAAATTTATGAAAAATTATTTTATCATCCAATGGCCCTGGATGTTAAAGTCAGCACGACAAACATTTGATAAAATCCCACTGCCTATGAAATTGTGTTTTATATTTATATGCGTTTCTATTGGTTTGATTCAAGCGTCGAATAGTTATGCTCAAAATGCGGTATTGAATCTCAATGTGAAAAATCAGACAGTAGAAAATGTACTCAAACAAATAGAGAGTCAATCTGAATTTACGTTCTTCTATAATACGAAGCAGATTGATGTTAACAGGAAAGTTTCCATTGCCGTATCAAAGAAAGATATTTTTGTCGTATTGAACGAAATGTTTCAAGGGACAAATGTAGCTTATTCCGTCTTGGACAAGAGTATAATATTGACAGATAAACAGAATACGAAACAAGTAGGAGAATATCAGTCTGTGAAACAAGATGGAGGTAAAACGATATCGGGACAAATAAAAGATCGACAAGGCGAACCTTTGATTGGCGTTAATGTTGTCATAAAAGGTACTACCAATGGTATAGCAACAGATGTAGATGGCAAATATACCATCAAGGTAACTAATAAAGATGTCTTAGTTTTCTCGTATATGGGTTATTTATCCAAAGAAGTATTAGTGGGTACTAACACCACTTTCGACCTTGTGATGGAAGAAGATAACGTTATATTGGGTGATGTGGTTGTAACGGCATTAGGGCTTAAAAGAGAGGCTAAAGCTTTAACTTATAATGTGCAGGAAATAAAGGCAGGAGAGTTGACTACTGTAAAAGACGCTAACTTCATTAATAGCCTTGCCGGAAAAGTAGCCGGTGTGCAAATTAATAGTAGCGCTTCCGGGATAGGAGGCTCATCACGTGTCGTTATGCGTGGAACAAAATCATTATTTGGAGAAAATAACGCATTGTATGTGATAGATGGCGTTCCTATCATTAGTACAAAGAATGAGCAACCCGAGTCATTTTATGAATCTCCGGACGGAGGAGATAGCGACCCTATCTCTTTTCTCAATACGGATGATGTGGAAAGTATATCTGTCTTAACCGGAGCTGCCGCCGCCGCGCTATATGGTAGTCAAGGGGCTAACGGCGTTATTCTCATAACCACCAAGAGAGGGGAAGCGGGTAAGCTTAAAATGAGCTATTCCAACAGCACCCAGTTCATGAGTCCTTTCGTTATGCCTGAATTTCAGAATACTTATGGAACTAAAGATAATGCTTTCAATAGTTGGGGCGCAAAACTGGAAGCTCCTTCTTGTTACGATCCGAAAGATTTTTTCCAAACAGGTTATACAGAGATGAATTCATTGAGCGCCTCGGTTGGTTCAGAACGAAATCAGACTTTTGTTTCTCTTGCCGCTATGCAGGCTCGCGGTATTTTACCGAACAACGATCTTAACAGGCTCAATATGAATATAAGAAATTCGACAGACCTTATAAAAAATAAGTTGAGCCTCGACTTGGCGATGTCGTATGCCCGTCAGAAAGATTTGAATATGATGACTCAGGGGCAATTCCATAATCCGCTGTTACCGCTTTATCTGTTCCCTCGTGGAGATGACTTCAACAAATATAAAGTATACGAACGGTATAACGCGGAGCGTAACTTTAAAACTCAGTTTTGGCCTTATGGAAATCAGGGCTTAGGTATGCAAAATCCTTATTGGATTACAAATAGAGAGAGATTCCAAAATAAAACAGACCGTTATTCAATTACAGGATCGTTGAAATATAATGTCCTTGATTGGTTGAATGTAGCAGGACGTGTGCGTATGGACAATACGGAGAACACTTTCACCCGTAAAATATCCGCTTCTTCTGATTTAATGTTTGCTTCGGAAAATGGTTACTATCAGAATAGAAAATTATCAGATAAACAAATATATGCTGACATCCTGGCAAATATAGACAAGCGCTTTAATAATAACATAAGCCTGACATCTACAATCGGAGCGAGTATAATGGATATGAAGAATGAAGTGGCAGGACTGGAAGGATTCTTATCCCAAGCGCCTAACTTCTTTTCTTTTTCTAATATAGATATGGCTGATGCTCAGACAAAACCTATTCAATCAGGCTTTCAAGATCAGACACAAGCTCTTTTCGCGACACTTCAGGTGGGGTATAACAGTTTGGTATATTTAGATCTTACCGCGCGTAACGAATGGGCTTCCCAGTTGGCTTTTACTAAGGGGGGTACTAGTTTTTTCTATCCTTCGGTAGGTTTGTCGGGTGTATTGTCTGATATATTTGAAATGCCAAGGGATATAATTTCTTTTATGAAATTGAGAACTTCATATAGTGAAGTCGGTAATGCTCCTCAACGTTATATTACTAGAAATTCGTATGGAATAACCAATGGCGTTTTAGATCTTACAGCCTTTTATCCCGCTGATGGTCTAAAACCGGAAAGAACAAAAGCTTTCGAAATAGGGACAAATATACATTTTTTGAAAAATCAATTCAACTTAGATGTAACGTATTATAATTCAAATACCTATAATCAGCTATTTAAAGTAAAAGCAGGAAGTAGCGCCGTTGGTATTTCACACGCGTTCCTGAATGCAGGTAAAGTAAACAACTGGGGATTTGAAGTTGCATTAGGTTATAAAAACTCGTTTGGCTCTATAGGCTGGAATTCTAACTTGACCTATACGTTGAACCGGAATAAGATAAAAGAACTTGTGCCTGAAGGTACAATTGATCCGACAACCGGAAAACCAATGAGTCAAAATTCATTAAATGTCTGCGAAAACGGATCTTACCGTATGCAGTTGAATGAAGGCGCTTCTATGGGAGAAATATATGTATCTACTCTTCGTAAAGATAACAACGGTTATGTACATGTTGATGGAGAAAGTGGCGCCGTAACAGCTGATCCTCAAAATTGGGTACGGGCAGGTAATGTAAACCCTAAATATAATTTAGGATGGAACAATACAATCTCTTTCAAAGGAATTGATCTCAGTTTCCTTATCGATGCGCGTATAGGTGGTGTCGGAGTGTCTGCTACTCAAGCATTAATGGATAGATATGGAACATCCGCCTCATCGGCGAAGGCTCGTGATGAAGGTGGGGTGCTGATAAATGATGGTCGTCTGAACCCGGAGAATTACTATGCGGTAATAGGAGGCGGGACAACCGGTATATTATCCGAGTATGTATATAGCTCTACCAATGTGAGACTAAGAGAAGCTTCTTTGGGCTATACATTCCCTGCTAAATTGTTTAACGGAAATATTGATCAGTTAAGTATTTCGCTTATCGCTAGAAATTTATTAATGATTTATAATAAGGCTCCTTATGATCCTGAAACAACAGCCTCAACAGGTACTTATTATCAGGGATTTGATTATTTTATGCAACCTAGTCTGAAGAGTTTAGGGTTTAGTGTAAAAGTACAGTTTTGAAAATAATTTAAAACATATAAACTTATGATACAGAATAAATACCTTAAAATAAAAGTATTTGCCGGAACTGTTTTAATGTGTTTATCATTAACAATGATTTCATGTACAGATGGTTTTGAAAAATATAATACAGATGATAATCGGTTAACGGATAAAGATCTGGAGCTTGATATGCTTGCCTTAGGTGGTCTGATTCCAACTATGCAAGTGGATGTGATACCAACAAGCGACATTGACGCGAACGAGTATCAACGCGCTCAGAATCTTACCGGTGATATTTTTTCAGGATATATGGCCGCGATAGGACAATGGAATGGAAGCAGCAATAATAGTACCTATAATCTGTATTTTGATAATTGGAACGATGTCGGCTTCGATGTGGCTTACCGTGTAATGGGGGCTTGGGATCAAATCAAGAAAAAATCCGAAGAATATGATTTGCCTAGCGCTTTTGCTCTATCTCAGATTCTAAAAGTAATGACATTACATCGCATTACCGATAATTATGGACCAATCCCATATTCCCGTATGGGAGAAGGCGCGTTGGGATCTCCTTATGATTCGCAGAAAGAAGTGTATAAAGCTTTTTTTAATGATTTGGATACTGCAATCGAAGAGCTTGACAACTTCCTTAAAGCTGACCCTAACGCTCAGCCATTAAAGAAGTTTGATTTGATATACAAAGGAGATTATAGAAAATGGATTGTATTCGCCAATTCATTGAAATTGCGTTTGGCGATGCGTATTGTATATGTGGAACCTGAACTGGCTAAAAAATATGCGATGGAGGCTGTGAATAACGAATATGGAGTAATGACCGGTAATCAGGATAATGCGGTTTTGAGATCAGGATTAGGAGTTCAGATCTATAATCCGTTGAAAGTATGTTGGGATAGATATGCTGATATAAGGATGGGAGCCAGTATGGAATCTTTCCTGAAAGGATATAAAGACCCAAGATTGGAGGTTTATTTCAGCAAATCGAAACTTGCCGACATGGGAATCTATGGCGTAAGAAATGGTGTTGTTATAAACAATAAAGTGTCATACGAAAATATGTCAGCTCCTAATATAGGGGATAATACAGCCGATTTTCCTGTTTTGTGGATGTGCGCGTCCGAAGTGTATTTTTTGAGAGCCGAAGGCGCTCTAAGAGGTTGGTCAATGGGTGGTACTGCCAAAGACTTGTATAATAAAGGTATCGAAACATCTTTCGAGCAGAGGGGCATAGCTGGTAAATCCGGCAATTATGTCAATGATGCGACTTCTGTTCCCGCCGATTTTGTAGATAAGGTTGGTAGCGGAAACGCGACGGCTACTACTGACATAAAAGTCAAATGGGAAGATGGTGTTGCTTTTGAAAAAGGTTTGGAACGCATTATTACTCAAAAATGGTTGTCAATGTTCCCTGAAGGTCAGGAAGCATGGAGTGAATTTCGTAGGACAGGGTATCCTAAACTATTCCCTGTAATAAAGAACAATAGTAATGGAACTATTGATACGAATAAACAGATACGCCGAATACCGTTTCCTAAGTCGGAATATAGTGTAAATAAGAATAATGTGGATGAAGCCATAACTTTGCTGGGGGGACCGGATAACGGTGGCACTAAGCTTTGGTGGGATAAGAAATAATTTACAGATTGCTAAAATAATTGATTATGAGAAATTTAATATATGTAATAATATTGCTATTATTAGTTCCTTTCGCGGCATGCCAGGATGAATGGACTGAAATAGAATCAAAGAATATACAGAACCCCATAGATAGAGGTGAGGTATATTGGAAGAATCTGAGAGCATATAAAAGTGTAATGTTAGATCGTCAGGTTGCTTTCGGTTGGTTCGGAGGTTGGACAGGTTCCGGCTCTTCAATGGTTTCCAGACTAAGCGCTATGCCTGATAGTGTCGATATTGTTGGACTATGGGGAAATATGTGGCATAGAGATAAGATGACACCTGAAAAATATGTCGATCTGAAGTATGTCCGTGAAAAGAAAGGCACTAAAATCCTTGTGACGACACTGTTAGGATGGGTGGGTAAAGAATTGCCGAATATACCGGAAGACAGTTGGCCTAAGGATCGTCAGGAGGCTCTTAAAGCTTATGCTAAAGCATTAGCTGAAGAAATCATTGATTTAGGCTTTGATGGATTAGACATAGATTATGAGCCGATAATTGGAGGTACACAAGATGTAAAAGATTGTCCGATGGGTGAAGATATGGTTGTCTTCGTAAAAACTCTTGGGGAATATTTAGGACCCAAATCAGGTTCGAATAAATTATTGGTAATAGATGGAGAAAATTATTTACTTCCGGAGTCAGTCGCCGATTACTTTAATTATGCAATAGGTCAGAACTATGCAAGAAGTTCTAACTCTTATTTACAAAGTGATTATAATAATATTCGTTCGATATTTAAGCCTCATCAATATATAATAACTGAAAATTTTGAGAGTTATTGGAGAACCGGCGGCGTTAGTTTTTCAGATCCTACTTTAGGGAATGTAAACGCATTGAAGGGATTTGCTTATTGGCAGCCTACTCAAGGACGCAAAGGCGGATGTGGAACATACCACATGGAATATGAATATGGTCACCCTGATAGTGATTATAAATATTTGCGTGAGGCGATACAGATAATGAATCCTGCGGTTAAGTAATACATAGGTATTGAATCTAAATTTAATTTGAAAAGAATGAAAACTATAATGAAATATTTATTACTGATCCTGTTTTTATCAGGGTGGGTGGTTTCATGCGATAATCCGGAAAAATTCGAGGATGTTCTTTATTTTACAGGGACTGACGTATCTCCGATTGTCAAATATTCCTTAGAGGAACCAACCAACATCGGTTTGAGTGTGCGGGCGTCAGCAAAGGTCTCCGAAAATATAAAAGTAGGAGTCAAGGTGAATGAGAAGTTGGTGGAACAGTTTAATAAAGAGAATGGTACAAACTATAAGACATTACCAAGCAACGCTTATGTTTTTGAGGCAAAGGATGCTCTTATAGAAAAGAATAAATATGCGTCCGAACCATTTTACTTAACAATAAAATCACTTGATAGCTTCAAAGATGAGGATACATATTGCCTTCCGATTGAAATTACAGGTGTAAAAGATGGTAGCCTGTCTATATTGGAGTCCTCGAAGGTTATGTATGTGGTTATTAATAAGACTATCATAACAAAGGCTGCTGTATTGAACGGTACTTATTTTTCTGTTGATTTTGACAGTGATCCAGCGCGCGATTTGTCCGCGGTCTCTCAAATAACGATGGAAGCCAGAATATATGTCAACAGTTTCCAAAATAATAGCCCTTATATCAGTACAGTTATGGGACTTGAAGAAAACTTCCTTGTTCGTTTTGGGGATGTTAAGATACCTAAAGATATTCTTCAATTAGCAGGAGGAGGTTACCCTGTATCCAGTATTGACGCTGTTCCTACCGGACAATGGGTACATGTTGCTGCGACGTATGATGGAAAGAGAATCTGTCTGTACATCAATGGCCGTTTGAATGCTTACACCGATGCTCCACGTGGAGGTATAAACTTATTAGGAGTCGATCCTAGCCGTACATTCTACATCGGGACAACCAGTAATGACAAGGGGCGTACATTGAAAGGGAATATCAGTGAAGCGCGTGTTTGGACACGGGCGCTTACCGAAGCTGAGATTTTAAATAATATATGTGCCGTATCTGCTGATGCCCCTGACCTGTTAGCTTATTGGAAATTCAATTCTTGGAAAGATGACGCGAATAAGAATATTGTGGTTGATTATACTGGTCATGGATACGATGCTATTGGCAATAGAACGATTTCTTGGGTAGAAGGTGTAAGATGTCCTTAAATTTAAACAGTTCCTTACTATAATATCGGTGCGGATTATGTCTGCACCGGATATAATAAATCTTTATAAATTAAGGTCACAGAGCTATTTATTATTTTGGCAAGTAGTTATAATAGTTACGAGAGTTCTAATTTGATAGTTTTTAGAATTCTATCATGCCGGTAAAACTATTCACTAATTGATTACCGTTGACTGTTCGAATACTTGCTGTCACTTAAAACGTTTACGAATTTATGAAAAAACTAAATAAAATTCTCTTATTTGCGGCAATACCACTTTTATTATGTGGAGGATGCTCGGATAATGATAATAAGGTTGAATATGTAGAATCTATAAAAATTTTACAGACAGACAATGATACTATCCGTCTTGATAAAGATGAGGCGTATCAAGTTAATATAGAGACATATCCTTCGACTAAATCAGTTTGGTATTATACATCCGACGATAATATTTTCTCAGTAAGTAAGGGCGGGATTATTACGGCTAAAAAAGGAGGATTCGCTTCACTTCTTGTTACTGCGCCTCAGGGTGAATTATTGACAAACGCAAAATGTGTTATTGAAGTTATCGAATATGTCGATTCTATAGCTACCTCTACGGATGGTCTTGTCTTGGCAAAAGATAAAACAGTGGATCTAAATACACTATTCACAGCATATCCGGTTACAGCCAGCAATCGTGGTTTGATATATAAATCATCAGATCCTTCAATTGTATCGATTGATGAAAAAGGTATTTGCAAGTCGGTTTCAAAAGGAATTGTCGAAATCACAGCTACTCCTGCCGATGGGAAAAACGATATTGTGTCTAAACCGATTAAGCTGTTTTCTCAATATTCTCCCGTCGCGTTAGACCGAAAGGATTGGACAGCTGTTGCGAGCAGTACGCAAGGATATTCTGTTTACAATCTGTTTGACGGAAAAACCAATACCATTTGGGAAGCTAAATACTCGGAACAACCTCCTTTTTGGATATTGATAGATACACATCAATTATCTGAATTTCATCAGGTTGAATTTACTCAATCTTCTTATCGTGAAGCTAAGACGATCGAAGTTTATACATCTCCTGTAACGACAGACGGTATCACAGCCGATGATAATTCATTCAAAATGATTGGTAGCGTCATTTTTAACGACAATACAAACAGTCGTACATTGACATTGCTTCCGGAACTTCAAAAGAGCCGTTATATCAAGGTTGTGTTCCTTGATTCCAGATCGGGAAATTATATCAGTTTAGCTGAAATAAATATGTTTAAAGTTTCGGAATAGGTTTTTCAGGATTAAATGAATGCCCAAAGCTCGAAGTAAAGATATCGGGCGATAATGATAGAGAGGCTGCTAAAAGTTGGCGGTCTCTCTATTATTATAATATGCGTTTATCTCTCAGATTGTTAAATGAGACTATTTCAATAAATCGCTAAAAGACTTGCCATACTCTTCTCCCATCGTCTTCTTGTATTCCACCGCAAAGAGGAAGTATCTACGTTTTGCTTCATCTTTTAATTCTAATCTCAACAGAGCCTTTATCATATAATGGAGCGCCTCTTCATCCAACGGGTCTAAATTGAAGACGCTTTCGCTCAATGAAATTGTTTTTGTATAATTGGCTGATTCATAAGATTTCTCCATATAGAAATATAAAGCGGATTCGGTTTTTCGTTCAATGTATTCTTTGAAGGAATCGAATAGCTGAATATCTTCCGATTTAAGGAATTTTCCTCTTGATACAATCGAAATGAACTCATCCATGTTTTCATCCATATTGTTTCCTGAAGCAATCTCAAGGCAGCGTAGATAATCGCAATAGCATTCTTTGGAGAACGTTATTTTGTAAGTGCCTTCTTTCTCATGTTTTAGGCTTATACCATCCAAATCACTCAGTATCTTTCTCAGGTTATTTAGAATTACGCCACGCGAGTTCTTTACTTTATTATACGATTTGCCCGGCCATAGGTATTCGCTGAATTTCAGGGAAGTTATACCTTTGCCAAGGCTATGATATAGAATCAGGAAGAATGCCTGGCGCAATTTGGCGCTAAGCAGATAGTTGATTTCCTTGTTTTTCCGATCCGTTATAGAAAAATCGCCAAAGAGATAAATCGAGTTTGGACGGGTTTCTATCTGTTGACTATCAGCCGTTGCGATGTTTTTACTTAATGTCTTGTCTTTTAAAGCAATGTCCTCTTGTTTGTGCCTTTTCTTTCGGAGGACTATGCGAAGGAGAAAAGATATAGATATTAGCATAAGAATCAATAATATAGAAATGGCGACTATTATCCATGACCAATTTGTTGTTTTTGAGGTGTATGTTGCCAGTTCATCTTTTGTTACGGGAGGGAAATAGATAGAATATATCTTAGCTGTGGAGGCTACATCATCGTAGTCAAATTCTTGTACTATCGATAGTAATTCGTTAGTCCGTAAATTATAGTATAGGTTTGCGTTTGTTGTTATTTTCTCGGATAAGATAGGGATGGAATCCCCTAATATCTCATAATTTCCATCAGTAACCGAAAAACGGTATAGCTTGAGAAATGAGTGGGAAAAATGTTCCGGATAACACAAGGTGTAAAAATGGTTTTTATCAGAAAAGACCATATTCCTAACGGGAACAACATTCTCTTTATTCCACGGTATCTCCCACAATTTATCTATCTTTTTATTCTCTAAATCTATCCTGTACAACTCGTAATAATATACACGTCCGACAGTCTGGTCTCCGGCGCTGTTGCCCATTCCTCCAAATAGGTAAAGTTTATTATCCGAGTTGTTATACCCCATTGACGTAAAGTAGCGCGGCGTAATTGTATCTCCTTTAAAATGAAGTCTTCCCCAGTGATTAGACGCTAAGTTGAACGAATAGAAATTATTGAAGTACGAAGTCCTTCCAAAACCGCCGAAGATTATATAGCGGTTATTCTCCACGTCCATATAGTAGCTGTGATGATGCAGCTGCATGGGCAAAACTTCGGAAGAGACAGCAGTCCAAGTGTAGCTTTGTAAATCCAGATAGGCTATTACAATATCGCCATAAGGAGGATCCGCGACTTCATATATATAGAGCCTGTTATTACGTTGATCGATAAAGTTCGTACCCAAACGCATGGGCATAGGGCAACTGTTTGTATATCTGTGGGATTTTATATCTTCTGTGCGTATATTATATACAATTATAGAATCTTCATTGAAGTAGTAGATATCTTGTGTATTAGAGTTGAAGTTTGATCCGGCGACTTTTTTAGAAGAAAAAGCAGGTCGTTTTTTCCAGTAATAAGCATCATTTATCAGCCATACAGGATTGGAAACATGTCCCATTATCTTTTGGCTTGAGTCGTGTACATATTCTCCATCGCTTTCGTTTAGAGGGAAATAATATGTTTTTTCATTGTCCGAAATAGTCAAGTTCCGCAGTTTGAAAGGAGGAACATCAATAACATGTTCACTTCGTCCAAAATAGATATATGGAAGCCAACTGTTTTTCTTTTGTTCCAATCTCGTTGAAGCTTCTTTTTCATCTACCCGAAGCTTTATGGAATCTTTTACCATGTCAAACTCAACATGTATTTTTATCCATTGATTCTCGTTCAAAATATCTTTATCGAAAGGTATTGATATTAACGTATTTGATCCTTCATGATTGAGTTTGAAAACCGGTATTTTTTCCTCGCCATTGTATGATATATTATAAACCGCGTCAATATCTTCATTTTTAATACGCACAATGCTTCCTCTCGAACGAGGATTTTCTGGAACTATATCAAAATCCATCATCAAAATATTCTTGAATGTAGGAGTGTTTCTCTCAAATACATTATAGGAAGTTCTTTCATCTATTAAGGAATTATTTCCTTTGATGTATAAACCTTGTGATATAGATGGGGAAGTATATATAAGGAATATGATAGATGTTATAACTATACGTAAACTCATGTCTCGGCTTATTTAAGGTTTTCTTAACTCTTTTTACAAAGATATAAATATTAATGGAATAAAGAAAGAAAAGGGTCTTTTATTGCAAAAGACTATGATAGTTTAGCTTTTGTATTCCATATTGTTATCCTTAAATATGTGCTAAAAGGCTAATGTAATGAAAGATAAAATAACCCAAATTTAACCGTCGGGTAATAGAGAAAAACAAGGGGTCACCCCCAAAAGTCGAGGGTAGATGGTTAATTTTTTAAAAAAAGTGACAAAAGTAACAGTAGTAAGAAGTTTACAAGAGTTCAAGTTTACTAGATTTCAAGTAATGCCTTCCTGCAAAAAGGTGACAAAAGTAACAGTTTTTAGGTAACACCACTTTGCTCCATTTTTAATATTACTCATTACTTACTACTCATTACTCAAAACTCAAAAAAGGTGACAAAAGTAACAGTTTTCGGTCATCATTGCTTCGCGCTATTCTTTACTTTTTATTTTTCACGTTCTTGTAAACTTGCAAGCTAGTAAAATAGAACTCTCGTAACTTGTAACTATATCATCATATCAAAGACCTCTTTAATCATCGCTTTGCGTCGCGAATGGTTTATTGTTAAAAAAAGGTGACAAAAGTAACACTTTTCAGTCAACATTGCTTTGTGTCATTTTTCTTGTACACTCATTACTTTCTCCTTATTACTTATTACTCAAAACTCTCAATTCCTTCTTGTAATTTTAACTCGTAATTTATTACTCAAAACTCATTACTCAAAACTCATTACTCAAAACTCATTACTCAAAACTCATTACTCAAAACTCATTACTCAAAACTCATTACTCAAAACTCATTACTTACAACTCATCTATATATAGATAATTTTGTAAAAAAGAGATGACGGTTTTTAGCCATTCGCGGGCAATAATCTATGTTATAAAAAGTTAAAATTATTTATTGAGATATAAGCTTCGTTTCCCCTTCCTTCACTATTTTTCGGGTTGACCTTTTGGATGGAATAATATAAAAAAAACGCCTTTCAAATATCTGATTTGGAAGGCGTTGTCTTATTTTGTCTCTCAACTGTCTTTTTGAGGAGAGCGAAAAACGGGGCTCGAACCCGCGACCCCGACCTTGGGAAGGTCGTGCTCTACCAACTGAGCTACTTTCGCGTTGAGCAATATAAATTAATTGCAATATTTATTATGTGTGCGCACGACAAGATTTGAACTTGCACACCGTTACCGGCACTACCCCCTCAAAGTAGCGTGTCTACCAATTCCACCACGTGCGCATGATTTAAACAAAAAAATGTGACCTCTTATCACATTTACTCAACAAGCATTATTTATTGACCTGTTTTTCTTTTCGGGTTCAAAAATAGTTATCATTTTTAATATATGCAAATGTTTTAGAAACTAATTTGCGTTGCCGCATTATAGGATACCAAACAATAAAATGCTTATTTTTGTGTTTTATATTAAGTTAAACCAGTTGTCAATTATACGTGTCACAAAATAATCCGGCATATACGCTATCCATTGGTTTTGGTGTATTGCTCCTGCTTTTCCTCACACCGGCGTGTTCTACCAAGAAGAACACTGCCTTGACACGTTTTTACCATTCGGTAAACACCCGCTACAATATACATTATAACGCGGATATAGCTTACAAAGAAGCTTTGGATGCAAAAGAAAGAGGACGCGAGGATAACCTGTCCGAGATACTGTATATTTTTCCGCAAAGCTCGGACTCCATAAGTCCATCGGGCAACTTTACCACGACGGTGGATAAAACGACCAAGGCGATCAAATTACATTCGATAAAAGCCCGTCCCCGGCGGAATCCCGACAGGCGTGGCGATGCCGATTATCAAGCGTGGCTTCAACAGAAGGAATTTACGCCTTTTATGGATCAGGTATGGCTGTTGCTTGCCAAAGCCGAGTTTCAGGATGGCGATTATTTACAGACGATAACGACATTCCTTTATATAACAAAAATTTATAGTTCCAATCCCGATATTGTCGCGGAATGTCGGCTGTGGATAGCAAGGGCATATACCGAAATGGGATGGATGTACGAGGCGGAAAATATTTTACATAAAATAGAAATAGCCGGAGGAGCACCCGAAAAACATAAAGGTCTGTATTCTTTAGTGAAAGCTAATTACCTTGTGTATAACAATGAGTATCAGGCGGCTATTCCACACTTGGAATCAGCCGTGAAAAAAGAAAAGAATCAGCTTCGGAAAACCCGTATGAAGTATCTTTTAGGTCAATTGTACGCTGAAACAAACGATAAAGCAAAAGCCGACAAAGCATTTGCCTCCGTCAAGGGCATGAGCACGCCGTATAAATACACGTTCAACGCGCGACTGCGACAGATTATGCTGGACGATTCGCAAGGAAAGGCAAAGGCATTGTCCATCCTTTCCAAGATGGCTAAAAGTCCGAAGAACAAAGAATATCTTGATCAGCTATATTACGCGATGGGGAATGTGCATCTGGAGAAAGCGGATACGACAAGAGCCATTGATAATTACAGGAAGGCGATAACCGAAAGTATCCGTGGCGGATATGACAAAGCGGTGGCTCAAGTACGGTTGGGAGACGTCTATTTCGCGCGGCGGGAATTTGTATTGGCTCAGCCATGCTATTCGGAAGCATTGTCGCAACTAAAGAGAAATCATGCGGATTATCCGAGGGTAGCGCTCCGCTCCGGCGTGTTGGATGAGCTTGTTGTCCATGTGAAAACGGTAGAGGAACAGGATAGCTTGCAATATTTGGCTCAGTTGCCGGAAACGGAACGTTTAGATATAATAAACAATAAGATAGCCGAGCTGAAAGAAGTAGAGGCTAAGGCGTTGAAAGAAGAAGAGAATATGAAGCGGATTGAGGAGAAGAAGAATCAGATTTCCTCATGGGGCGATATGGAGGAAAGTTTATTTGAACAAGCCAATCCAACGCCCGCTACGCCTGCTATACCCACACAACAAGGCGCGTCAAATTCTTTCTATTTCTATAACGAACAGGCTGTGAACCAAGGTAAAATAGCATTCCAAAAACAATGGGGAACTCGTAAATTAGAGGATGACTGGCGCCGAAAAAATAAAAACTCCACCGGATTTTTGGAATCGGATATAACGCGAGAATCGGATTCGACTCCAACCGAAGGACAGGATAACCTGCTTGCCGACAATCAGAAAACGGAATCGGCAGGGAATGTTATCGAAGATAAATATTCCGTGGAGTATTATTTGCAGCAATTACCGTTAACCTCGGAAGCGATAGAGGCTTCGAATATATTGATCGAAAACGCCTTGTTTAATATGGGGTTGATCTATAAAGATAAACTGGGGGATATGACCTTGGCCATCGATGCTTTCGGCACAGATCTCCGTCGTTTTCCTTACACGCCAAATCTGGAAGAAATCTACTATCAATTGCTATTGATATATATGCAGGCGGGAGACAGTCGTATGATGTCTTTCTATCAATCTAAAATATTGGCGGAATTTTCTACCGGGAAATACGCGGAATCGGTTTCCCAACCCGATTTTGAGTGGAACTTCAGGCATATGGCGGGTTTGCAGGATTCTCTCTACGATGAAGCATACAAAGCATACCGGCGGGGAGATGTGGACGTTGTGAGACTCAATTATCAATCGATGAAGAAGAAGTATCCGTTTACGGATTTAATGCCGAACTTCACATTACTGAACGCATTGACTTACGCGCAAACGCGCGATGCTTATAATTTGGAGGCAAGCCTGACCGAGATGGTGGAAAAATATCCGAAATCGGAAGTAACTCCATTGGCAACCGAAATACTTGACCGGGTAAAAGCAGGAAAGATACTGCTGTCGGATGGTACGCCGATTACCGATTTCGATTGGAGCAAAGCTTATGAAAGCGGAGAATCGTCGGCTGAAAGCCAAAACAAGGTGTCGCGATATACCGATACGCTCGATAGTCCGTATATATTGTTACTAATGTTCAAGCCTAACACAATAGACCGGAATGAATTGCTGTACGAGGTGGCGGATTACAATTTCTCTAATTACGTCATTCAGACGTTCGACTTAAGTTTTGAAAGTGATCCTCCGTACAATGTCCTTCAAATCAAAGGATTTGATTCTTTCAATTCTATCAGGTCATACCTGGTTAGGGCGTATAACGGAGGCGGATTAATGCGGCGTCTCGACACTTCCATTGTCGTTTTGCCTATTTCCACGGATAATTATATAAACGTGCTTCCCCGCTTGGGTCTCGAAAAATACATGACTTATTTCAGTGAAAATTTCGCCGGGCAATTTCCTCAATTGATAGCATCGTGGAACGGGGTTGTATATGACCCTGTAATAAAACCTGTAACGCGGAAAACAGATGAAGTGGATAATATACAGCCGACGGAAATTCCTACAATAGAAACCCCTGTGATAGAGCCGTCCGTGACTGCCGAAAAGCAGGAAGAAGAACAAGGCGGGAAACCCGCGGATGATAAACAAATAAACGCGGATGACTTACTAACCAAGGATCAGTTACAGAAAGCGGGACAGGTAAACAAGGTTGTAGAAAACATAGAAGATGTGGTGAATAATCCGGTGGACGGCATAAAGAATCTCTTTAATAACTATAAAAACAGGGAAAAACTGACGAAAGAGGAAAAAGAAGCGCTGAAAATAGAAGAAAAACAACGGAAAGAACAGGAGAAAAACCAAAAAACGATTCTGAAAGCTCGACAGGATTCAATAAAGAAGATTGAAAAAGCCGGAACAGATGCTATCGCCAAAGCCGAAAAAGCAGAGGAGGATTCAATAAACAACGCGAAGAAACAAGCCGAAGATCGGAGACGCCTTGAGGAAAAACAAAAAGAAGACGCGGCGCAAGCGACGTTAAAGGCGCGGGAAAACCTGTATAAACAAAAAGAAGCTGAACGCAAGGGCAGGGAACGCCTTCAAAAAGAACGTCTCCGTCAACAGGATAAAGAACGTAAAGAAAAAGAGAAAAACAGAGAAAAAGAACGTAAAGAAAAAGAGAAGCAAGCCGAAGAAAAACGAAAGCAACAACTGAAAGAAAGAGGTAAACGATAACTTTTATTAGATAATCTAAAAAAAAGTTTACTCTTGTAGTTGAAATCACAAAAAAAAATCATTAATTTGCTTTGTGAAAACTTAAGGCATGTCCTTTCATTCTAAAAACTAATTATATGAGCGAGAACCTAAATCCCGAATTGCCGGAAATCAATCTATCGGAAGACATTGTAAATGAACCGATAGTAGAAGAAATAAAAGAGCAATCGGAAACAACTCCAGAGACTTCGTTGGTAAAGAATCCTTCTTTAACCAAGGATGAAATCATTGAAAAATTGAAAAACTTGGTTATTCAACCGGAGGTACCAACCCGAGCAGAAGTCGAGTCACTCAAACAGTCTTTCTACAAGTTGCGTTCGGTCGCGATAGAGGCTCAGAAAACTGAGTTTATCGAAGCGGGAAACGATGTGGAAACTTTTGTGCCCGCGCCTGACCCAAGCGAAGAAGTATTAAAAACGTTTCTGAATGACATAAAAGAGAAGCGCGCGAGCCAGTTGGCAACGGAAGAAAAGATCAAAGAAGAAAATTATAATAAGAAACTCAAGATAATAGAATCGATAAAGGTCATTACCGAAAGTTCGGGTGACTTTAATAAGCTCTATAAAGAATTTAAGGATCTGCAACAACAATGGAATGGAATCACGTCGATTCCTCAATCAAAAGAAAAAGACCTTTGGAAATCGTATCAGATCTACACCGAAAAGTTTTATGACCTGATAAAGATTAATAATGAATTTCGTGATTATGATTTCAAAAAGAATCTGGAACTGAAAACCGCGATCTGTGAATCTGTCGAAAAATTAGTGGCTGATACGGACGCGGTGTCTTCTTTTCATCAATTACAGAATTTTCATCAGCAATGGCGCGAAATAGGACCGGTGTCCAGAGAGTTGAGAGATGAAATATGGACTCGTTTCAAGAATGCGTCGACAGCTATAAACAAGAGCTATCAGATTCACTTTGAATCCCTGAAAGGAAGAGAAGAAGAAAATCTGGCGGAAAAAAACGCTATATGCGAAACGCTGAAAAATATTGACTATTCTACTCTTACGTCATTCAAGGAATGGGATGAAAAGAGCAAGGTTGTGATAGACTTGCAAGCGAAATGGAAGACAATAGGCTTTGTTCCTAAAAAAGTGAATAACCAGATATTTGAAGAATACCGTTCACTTTGTGATGCTTTCTTCGAAAAGAAAAGCGAATTTTTTAAGGGTGTCAGAAATGAAATGGACGAAAACTTGGAGAAAAAGCGCGCTTTGACAGAACAAGTGAAAGCATTGAAAAATAGCACGGATTGGAAATCCACAGCAGACCGATTGATTACGATTCAGAAAGAATGGAAAACGATAGGACCTGTCCCTCGTAAATTCTCGGATGCCATTTGGAAAGAATTTGTTACAGCCTGCGACTATTTCTTTGAACAGAAGAAAAAGAATGAACATACGCACAAGAACGAGGAACTTGAAAATTTAGCAGCGAAGAAAGAAATCATAGGGAAAATAAAGGCTTTGGACGAGTCTCTTGGTTCATCGGAAGCTTTAGAGCATGTTCGCGCTTTAGCGGATGAATGGCACAAGATAGGCTTTGTTCCGTTCAAGGAAAAAGATAAAATATATAAGGAATTTCATCAGGCTGTTGACGCTCACTACGATCGTCTGAAAATAGATAAAACAGAACGTCGCTTCGAGTCATTCAAGTCGAACATGAAAGATAACCTTTCTAAGCTGGATAATCCGAAAAAAGCGTTCTACAAAGAGCGGGATCATTTGATGCATCAATACAATAAAGTGAAATCCGATCTTCAGACATACGAAAACAATATGAACTTCTTATCTATATCATCTAAAGGAGCCGGCGGCTTATTGAAAGATGTAAATAATAAGATTGAGAATTTGAAGTCCGAGTTAGACTTGTTGATAAAGAAAATTGAAGCTATCGATGAAAATCTGAATGAGTTGGAAAAATAAATTCTAAACAATAAAATAAAAAAGGTCGTTTCTTTACCGGAATGACCTTTTTTTTATTTTACAAATTTATCAAAAACAGTTACAAGTTACAAGTTACAAGTAATAAGTTTTGAGTTACAAGCGTGCAAGAGTTCTATCAAGCCAGTAAACTTGAACTCTGAAAAAACTGTTACTTTTGTCACTTTTTCTAAATATGAATGTGATTTTTAGAATTCTATTACGACTAATATAAAAAATAACGGTCAATTTAATTAATATTAAGCATGTATTATCTCGAAGCACAGGATGTTGTAAAACAATATGGCAATCATACCGCTCTCAATGGGGTGAGTATGCAAGTGCCTAAAGGATGTATTTATGGATTGCTGGGACCAAATGGCGCGGGTAAGTCATCCCTTATCCGTATTATTAACAGAATAACCGCGCCCGATGAAGGCAAAGTCTTTTTGAATGGAAGAGAATCCACAGCCGATGATGTTTTCAATATCGGCTACCTTCCCGAAGAGAGAGGGTTGTATAAAAAGATGAAAGTGGGAGAACATATCATTTTCTTGGCTAAATTAAGAGGGCTGTCAAAGGAAGAAGCCATACAAAAGACGCGATATTGGCTAAAGAAATTCGACATCCTTTCATGGGAAGATAAGAAGGTGGAAGAACTATCGAAAGGGATGCAGCAGAAGATACAATTCATAGCCACGGTAATCCATGAGCCTGATTTGTATATCCTTGATGAGCCGTTTAGCGGATTCGACCCCGTAAACACCGAATTGCTGAAAACCGAATTGCTGGAACTGAAAGCCAAAGGGAAAACCATTATCCTCTCCACCCATAACATGGAATCGGTAGAGGAACTTTGTGACGAAATATCACTGATAAACAAATCCAAAGTGGTCTTGAACGGAAATGTGAAGGAAATCCGTTCCCGATACAGGAAGCACATATTCAAATTGCAGGTTGCCGGAGATAGTTTCGACATGGAATCGGAACTCTATTCCATCTTATCACAATCTGTTTATAAAGATTATACGGAAGTGCGGATACAACGTGTTGATGATGAGGCTTCCAATTCCGCGTTGATACAGGAGGTAGCTGAAAAATACGAGATAATCTCCTTTGAGGAAGAATTGCCGTCTATGAATGATATTTTTATACAAATCGTATCCCAAAAAGAACAATGAGAGCATTAGGATTAATTATAGAGAGAGAATTTTCGTCCAGAGTAAAAACAAAGGCTTTTATTCTGACAACGTTGCTTACCCCGTTCCTGTTTTTGGGGGTAACGACCATACCGGCTATATTAATGATGATAAGCGATAATGACAACATTAAAACGGTATATGTAAAGGATGATTCGGGGCTATATTCCAATCTATTCGAATCATCTAAAAATTATAACTTTATCAAATTGGATGAAACAGCTAACAAGCCGAAAGGAGAAAATACAGCCCTGCTGGAAATAAAGGGTGACTTGAGTGTAAATCCGGGCGCGGTGGCTTTCTTCTCGGAAAAACAACAGCCTCCACGCGAATTAACGGCTTATATAAATGATGTGTTGACAGAAGCTGTGAAAACGAGAAAGATGGATGATTTTACAAAAAGCAGTAATATCGATCCTCAAGTTGTGGCGGATTTACAAGATTTGTTTAAATCGAAAGATAGAATAAACATGACTTCGATACGTTGGGATGAAACCGGAAAGGAAACGGAGACCCTTGGCGATATAGCATCTATCGCGGGTGTGGCTCTTACCTTCTGTATGTTTTTCTTCATTATGATGTATGGGCAGATGGTTGTACAAAGCGTTGTAGAAGAAAAGACAAATCGCATCATCGAAGTAATCATCTCATCGGTAAGACCTTTCGACCTGATGATGGGTAAAATTATCGGCGTGGGCTTGGTCGGGCTTTTACAGTTGGGTGTATGGCTGATAATCGGCGGCGGCGCTATTGTCGCTTTGCAAATATTCTTTGGCGGAAGCGTTGATCTAAATTCATTGGAAAATCAGCAGGCGATGAATATGATACAAAACAATCCGGGAATGGCGGCTTCGCTTAATGATTTTCTCGGTATCAATTGGTTACAGATAGGCATCTGCCTGATACTATACTTCGCGGGAGGCTATCTGTTATTCTCGTCCCTTTACGCGATGTTTGCTTCTGCCGCCAACGACGCGCAAGAAGCTCAACAGTTGATGATGCCTCTCACTATTATCTTAATGTTGGCTTTCTATACCGGATTCGCGGCGGCGAAAAATCCGGATGGTTCTTTAGCGTTTTGGTGTTCGCTGATACCATTCACTTCACCGGTGGTGATGATGGTGCGCGCTCCGTTTGAAATTCCGCTATGGGAGCTGATTGTATCGGTCATATTACTGTATATAGCCGCGATATTGATGGTCAAATTGGCTGCTAAAATTTACAGGATAGGTATATTAATGTATGGCAAAAAGGTTACGATAGCCGAAATGTTTAAATGGCTGAAATATAAATAAAACTGAAATATAAATAAAACTGAAATATCAATAAGGCTGAAATAGAGTGCCATATAAAAATAAGTATAAACAATCCTGTCAATTTTCATTGGTAGGATTGTTTGCTAATTTTATTCTTATTAAATTTGAGGCTGATAAGGTAAATAAGTAAGTCTATAATTTCAAACAAACACAGACTATATAATGAAGCCACAAGTGAAGTTAATTATTTTATTCAGTCTGTTTATAGCGTTTTCTATAAATTGCTTTTCCCAAGAAATAACCAAAATTGAGATTTTATCTGTCCCAATGGATACAGAAACCTCATCCCCTGTGAGTTGCGATATGTTCGATTCTTCATTTCATAAAGAAGATATAGAGGTAATGACAATAACAAGTCCGGATGGAATAAGTAATTTTATGCAGATGCTTGATAGCTTAGACTCAGGTTTAACTTTTCCCAATACATTTCCAATACCTGACACACGAGCCAAAATAAGGATATATTCAAAGGATCTTTTGGCGGATGAAATCTGCATCGGAAAATTTACAATATTGAGGGATAACGACATATACCTATATACCAACGAATTTCTTGTGTTTATGGATAGCTTGTATCCCGATCCTTTCCAACCTAAACAGCAACAAGCCAAAGCGCTGACCGAATTTGACATAACGAAACAATACAAAGGATTTTTGGGAGAAGCCATGGGGATAATGTCTTTTGGCAAGAACAATAACTTTATGTATGAGATCGAAGGCTCTTTCTTGAAAAATCGGCTGACAGGCATATACAGCCAAGAAGGAGACATTATCATCTGTGTGATACAAAAGTCTGACAACCATATTTTTGAAGTAGGAGATACGCTGCGGTTTATGTTAAAGGAAGATAGTATATATCCGTTTACGACCGAAAAAGAGGCTGACCTGAAAAGACCTTTGGCTCGTATAAGGTAAGTTTCCTTGAATATTACATAGAACAAATAGGTGTCCTTTTCAAAGAACAAGTTATCTTTGTTTAGAAATTGTTTGATAAACATGATTGAAAAAATAAAGCTGTTCATAAAGGATGTTGTCCATTTTCTGTCATACGATATATGGCGAATCAACAAGAAAGACCGGTCGTCGAGAAAAATCGGGCTTTATAACATTATCAAATCATTTATCCTTGCTATCCGGAATATTAGCGGTACGCAACTCTTTACTCGTGCGTCAGCGCTGACATACAGCACATTACTATCCATAGTTCCTCTCTTGGCTGTATTATTCGCCATCGCGAGGGGCTTCGGATTCCAAAACATTGTGAAGACTCAGCTATTCAGCTACTTTGCAGGGCAAGAGGAGATGCTGAACAATACAACCGCGTTTATAGACAAATCCATAGAATACGCGCAAGGCGGCATTTTCCTGGGTGTAGGCGTCATTTTATTATTATACACGGTCATCAATCTGCTTTCGAATATTGAGGACAATTTCAACGTGATATGGCAACTAAAAAAAGGACGGACATATTACCGTATGTTCACGGATTACCTTGCCCTCATCATAATAGCCCCCATATTCCTGATTTGTAATGCCGGAGTCAATATATTGCTGAGCACCACCGCCGAAGAACAATATATCTTAGGGCTGTTGCTGGGACCTTTCATGAAAGTCGTCCCTTTTCTGATAACGATATTGCTCTTTACCATCCTTTATATCTACATTCCAAACACAAAGGTCAAATTCATGAGCGCCTTGTTCGGGGGGATATTCACAGGTATATGCTTTCAGGTATTTCAGATATTGTATATCAACGGTCAGATATGGATTTCTAAATACAATGCCATTTATGGTAGTTTCGCCGCTTTGCCGTTATTGCTGTTATGGTTGCAGCTCACCTGGTTCTTCGTTTTGTTCGGAGTGCAGTTGTCGTTTGCCTATCAGAATGTCAACAAGTTCAGCTTCGAACACGAAACATCCAATATAAGCCGACGATACAAGGACTTTATCACATTACTGATAATGACGCTTATTATAAAGCGTTTCGAAAAAGGTCATACCCCTTATACAGCCGATGAACTGTCGGAATATTATAAGATACCTACCAAACTGACCGGCGATATCCTGTTCTATTTACAGAAGATAGATATGTTGGCGGAAACTCCTTCGGAAGACGTGCTGGTTCCCGCGTATATACCTGCTATCGATATTAATCACATCACAGTCGACTATCTGTTTGAGAAAATAGAGCGGCATGGTTCGGAAGATTTTAAGATTGATACGGATATAGAGTTTCGGAAAGAATGGGATGCGATTTTGGAAATGAAGGATTTATCCGGTAGCCAAAATGGTAATCAATTACTTAAAAACCTATAATTTACACCGGTGAAGACAGGAATCCACAACCTTACGGAAGGAAAAATATTTTCCACCCTTATACGCCTTGCGTTGCCATTGATGGGTACAAGCTTCCTGCAAATGGCATACACGCTGATGGCGATGTCGTGGGTGGGCAGGTTAGGAACTGTTTCCCATCCCGAAATAGCGACAAAGTCGGAAGCGGCGATAGGAGCGATAGGCATGCTCTTGTGGCTCACATCCTCCATCGCTTATCTGGCGATGATAGGCTCGGAGGTAGCTGTCGGGCAATCTATCGGCGCGAAGAAGATGAAGCGAGCCGCTATTTACGCGTCACATTCCACCACCACAGCCATTATAATAGGAACGATATGGATATTGACTCTGCTGATATTCGCCGACCGGATACTCTCGTTTTTCAGGCTGGAACCGGAGATAACAGCCGACGCGGCGATCTATCTCCGCATACTCACTATCAGTTTGCCTTTTCAATTCCTGTCCTATAATTTCACCGGTATATACAATGGAGCAGGGCGCAGTATCGTACCATTCAAGAATAACGCGGCGGGGCTGGTACTGAACATGATACTCGACCCTATACTGATGTTCGCGTTGGGACTTGGGCTGCATGGAGCAGCCATTGGCACGGTTATCTCCCAACTGTTCGTATTCATCCTGTTTTTCTATCAAATAAAGTATGGCGACCGCATATTGGGTGATTTCTCCTTCTTTGTCAAGCCTAAGGCCATTTATCTGAAACGCATCTTCTACCTTGGCACTCCGGTGGCTATTATGAACTCCTTGTACGCCATTATAAATATGAACCTCGCGCGCGCGGCTTCCATTCATGGAGGGCATCTCGGATTGATGGCGCAAACAACCGGCGGGCAAATAGAAGCCGTGACATGGAACACATCGCAAGGCTTTTCCACGGCGCTCAGCGCTTTTGTCGCCCAAAACTACGCGGCGAACAAATTGGAGCGGGGCAAGAAGGCATATATCTACACCATACGGGTGATGCTTTCGCTTGGCGTTTTGGTCAGTATCGTATTCATCCTGTTTGGCGCGCGGATTTTTGGTATTATTGTGCCCGAAGAAAACGCGATGAAAGCCGGAGCCGAATATCTCTTTGTGATGGGGCTGGTACAGATATTCATGATGTTCGAACTGACCACGCAAGGCATGTTCAATGGCATCGGACGCACCATAGAGCCTGCGGTGATAAGCATTACCTTCAACGCGTTGCGCATACCGCTGGCTTATTATCTCGCCTCGCGAATGGGGATTGTAGGCGTATGGTGGGCAATAGCCATATCCACGGTTTGCAAAGGTATAATACTTCCTGTTTGGTTTGCCGTCATTTACCGCAGGGTACAGAAACGAAGACCGAAGATAGGGTAGAGGAGAGGGGAGTGATTCCATTCAAACGATAAGACACAATGAAAAACATTGTCGGTTTTGAACAGAATCCTTATTTAAAAGTATTGATTTTTTTATTGATATTTTTACTGATTTTTTTAATGCAATCATAAATAATTTTTTATATTTACATCGAATTACGACATAAAGCGTTATGCGTGATTTGACATATCGAAATTAAAACGAAGCGTTTAAATATTACCCTTTCCTCTGAAATCCTCTAAAATTTCAAAATGTAGCAAGGGTATAGACAGAACGTTCCACGTCTTTATATAAGGCGTGGGACTGTTGTCTATTTGCTACATTGGCTTTTAGAGGAGCCTCAGAGGTAGATAGATTTAACAGTTCCACGCTTTTTTTATGTATAAATCTCTGTCTTGGAACTGAGCGGGGAATAAAAATTACATTATTATGAAAAAAAAACAGGTTGAATCTATTTTCCCTAACGTTGGAATCTTATTTCTTTTGCTGATAGCTCTAACCTTTGCGTCTTGTTTTTCGACGAAAAGAGTAATTGTCAAATTTAATTCTAAACCGGATGAGATTTACACAAAATCATCTTTGGACAATCTGCTAAAAAATAATCCCAATCCATCTATTGTGGTACGTGTTCCAAAATCAAATACGGTCATATCCGACAATAAAAATTTATCATTGTCTTCAACGTATAGCTCAATAGAAAAGGAGTTGATCAAGAACAATTTTATAGTTAGAGACGAAGCTGTTTTTGAAAAAGTCGCCAATCAAAATCAACAAATGGATTACGCTAAATTGCATGAACTGACAGGAGTTGATATTTTATTGGAATTAGTCGATGTTACTTCTGTGGAATTTTCCACAAATATTTATTATGATAAGAACGGGAAACCTTTTACTTTGCCCACAGGAACAACATTAAGAGGACGTAAGGCTGATTTTAAAATCGTTATTCTAAAAGAAAACGAAGTAGCAGGTAACTATACTTTTTATTGGACGCCATGCTTGGATGGATGTGAATATATTTATCAATACGGACCATCCGGATCAACAATCATTGCGCCAAATTATGTAAAGCGTTTAAATGTAAATGAACCGTTGACTCCATACGAAACTATTAGTTCTGACGCATGGTCTAATTTTATTTCCGAAGCGACGCGCCGGATTATTAACGAGATGAAATAATTAGTCGGAGACGTTTTATATATCATTATTTACGTTAAAGGAACATTTTTTTTTTAACAGAATAATTATAACTATGAAAGGTTGTTGTCTGTTTGCTCTTACTATATTGTCATTGACCCTGCTTACGTCTTGCAATAATTACGTCTCAAAGCAGGAGTATGATGACCTTGTGCTTGAAAAAAGGACGCTTGAAGACGAATTGGAAAAAGTAACGCAAGAACGTGATGATTTACAAGAAGAAGTAGATGATTTACAGATGAAATTTGATAATTGTAAATCTGATTTGGATGATTGTGAAACTGAAAAAATGATGGATTGGTAACATAATATATAGAGCTATGAAAACACTAACTCTTATTGCGATTTCTCTGTTTTTATCTTCCTTTGCAGGAAGTGCTACGAAAAGCGATAATCTGAAAGAATCCGCCGTTATAAATAGCGGTGTTGCAGCGTATGAACACAGCGAGTTGTTAGCTCCGGGAGAACAGACAGTCCTTATTTGCACCGGACAGTACTCGAAGCGTTATCATAATTCTATGTGCAGGGGAATGAAAGCCTGCAAAGGCGACAGCCAAAAAGTAAGTCTGTCGGAAGCTAAAAGAAAAGGTCTCACGGCTTGTGGGTATTGTTATAAATAAATTAAAATTAAAAGTTGGTAATATTTAAAAACAGATAACTTATGTTGTATCTAATTATTATTATTGGGATAATTGCCTATGGTTGCTGTTATGGTTATGACAGCAACAAAAAACAAAATACACCTAAGACACAAGTTGTTGGATTGATTCTTTTTCTCATTGCAGGAATACTGTTTTTTATATTTACCGGTATTGGTAATAGGTTAATAATGTGGATGTTTTTCCCTGATATATAAAGATTGCCGCTAACTAAATAAATCTACTGAGTTTATAAAAAAGATTGGCTAAAATATATAAAGTATTACATCCTTTAATTTTTGAACGAACTATTTGTAAAATATAAGATTATGGAGAATAAAAATGAATCTAAGAA
>JAISKQ010000212.1 GCA_031260865.1 Prevotella sp. | reverse complement strand
GAACTGGCGCAGAAGTATGACGCCATGATTATGGTTGACGAATCGCACTCGGCGGGAGTGGTCGGCAAAACCGGACGCGGAACTACCGAGCAGTTTAATCTTCGGGGTCAGGTTGAAATTATCACCGGAACTTTAGGCAAGTCCTTTGGCGGCGCTATCGGCGGCTTTACGACCGGGAAGAAGGAAATTATCGACATGTTACGTCAGCGTTCACGCCCTTACCTGTTTTCAAATTCCGTACCTCCCGCTATCACGGCTGCCGGTATCAAGATGTTTGAGATGATGGATCGTTCCAATGACCTGCAAAATAAACTGCATGACAACACGGATTACTTTGTAGCGAAGATGAAAGCGGCTGGTTTTGACATAAAACCTACCCAATCGTCTATTTGCGCGGTTATGCTGTATGACGCCAAACTGTCTCAGGATATGGCTGCTAAATTACAGGAAGAAGGCATTTATGTGACAGGATTCTATTATCCGGTTGTGCCTAAAGACTTGGCTCGTATCCGTGTTCAGATTTCAGCGGGACACGAAAAAGAACATCTAGATAAATGTATCGCGGCATTTACCAAGATAGGAAAAGAATTAGGAGTTATAAAATAGCTTTTAGGTTAGAATTGTAGCTAACGGCTAAAAGCCGAACAGCAAATAAATTAATATATATAATTGTTTTTTTCTTTTATGAAAAACATTCTTATTGTAGGCAGTACGGGTCAGATAGGCTCGGAATTAAGTATCAGGTTGCGCTCTATTTATGGCGACAATAATGTGATATGCGGATATTACAAGCCCCCTTTCCCCGAAAATTTCTTTGAGGCGGGACCTACTGTGGAAATAGACGCGACGGATAAACAGCAAATAGCCGACGCTGTGAAAAAGTATAAAATAGACACCATCTATAATTTGGCGGCTATACTATCCGCCACAGCCGAAAAAAATCCTAAATTAGGATGGGATGTGGGATTGGATAGCTTGATGAATTGTCTTGATGTATCCCATGAGTTGGGTTGCGCGCTATTTACCCCCAGTTCTATCGGCGCTTTCGGTCTCAACACACCGAAAGACAAGACCCCTCAAGATACAATTCAGCGTCCGAATACGGTCTATGGCATTACAAAAGTGATGGGCGAGCTACTTAGCGATTATTATTATAGTCGTTGGAAAGTTGACACCCGCTCGGTTCGCTTTCCGGGTATCATCTCCAATTTGACCCTTCCGGGTGGAGGAACTACCGATTATGCTGTGGAGATATTCTACAATGCCGTAAAGGGTGAAAAGTTTACCTGTCCGCTCAAGCCGGGTACTTTCATGGATATGATGTATATGCCGGATGCCTTGAATGCCGCTATCAGCATCATGGAAGCCGATCCTGCCAAGCTGATCCATCGCAATTCCTTCAACATCGCGTCTATGAGTTTCGATCCTGAAATGATATACGCCGCGATAAAGAAGCATTATCCTGACTTTGTCATGGAATATGAGATAGACCCGTTGAAACAGGCAATCGCGGATTCATGGCCGAATTCGTTGGATGATACTTGCGCCCGTCAGGAATGGGGATGGCGTCCTGAGTTTGATTTGGATAAGATGACCGCCGATATGATTAAGGTCTTGAAAGAAAGAGGACATTAAACAGTCGACAGTTAACAACTGAAGGCTATATTAACAGGAAAAAGAGTCCCCCTCGATTGAGGGGGATTATTTTTTTAGTGGCAACCACAGCCGGAACCGCAGCCGCAAGCATCTTCTTCATCCGATCCGCAGTCGTCGCATCCGCAACCACAACCCCCTTGTGGAGCGAATAAAGCGGCTATTTCTTCAGGGGTGGATTCTCTTACGGTAAGCACCTTACCCGAAAAGTTCAATGTTTCCCCAGCCAAAGGATGGTTGAAGTCCATTGTCACCACATCATCCTTAACGGCGACAACAGACCCATTCAGGCGGTTTCCGTTCGTATCCATCATTGGGACGATATTTCCTTCAAAGATAACTTCTTCGTTCAGCTTCCCGTCTTGTTCAAATATATTGCGCGGAAGATCCACCACATGTTCATCGTCGTATTCTCCATAAGCCTGCTCCGGAGTAAGCGCGAAGTCAAAAGAATCGCCTTCTGCCAGTCCGTCGATATTTTGTTCAAAAGCCTCAAGCATAGAGTTTGTGCCATAGATGAATTCAAGTGGAGTTTCAGCTGTCGCTCTTTCCATCAGTTCGCGATCTTCGCCTTCGCCTACGTTCAGATCGTAAGATAAAGCCACAAATTTATTGGTCGAAATTTTCATTTTTAAGTAAATTATTTATTTAGATTAATTACCAAGTCTATTGAGACTCTTTTATTTGCATATTTACAACAATAATCGTGCCTAAGTTTGCATAAAACCAATTTAGCCGTGTGTTTGTTTTGCTTCCACTGCTTTTTTGAGATTATCCAAGGCTCTTTGTATATTTGCCAAGGGTGTTCCCACGTTCATCCGCATAAACCCTTCTCCGCCGGCTCCGAACATAGCGCCGTCGTTCAATGCCAATTTGGCGTCATCCACAAACAGCGATACCAATTCTTTTTGGGATAGGTTCAGTTCTCTGCAATCGAGCCATATTAGGAATGAGGCTTCGGGTATCATCGCTTTTATTTGGGGAATATTCGCTTTCAGGTATTCGTCCGCAAAATGAATGTTTTCGCGGATGTAATCCTTTGCCTCAATGAGCCATTCATCACCATGATCGTAAGCTGCTTGCGCGGCAAGATAGGCGAATATATGCCCTTCGTCAAGTTCGCTGCTCGCGAGATAACAGTTGAATTTATCCCTTAATTCCTTGTTGGAAATGATGGAGTATGAACTGACGACGCCCGCGATGTTGAATGTCTTGCTTGGCGCCATAAAGGTAATGCTGTTCATCGCCGCTTTTTCCGATACGCTGGCAAAGGGAACATGCTTGTGAGGCGCGAAGGCAAGGTCGGAATGTATTTCGTCGGATATGACTAATATATTGTGTTCATGACATATATCCGCTATATCGGACAGTTCCCGGCGCGTCCATACTCTGCCGCCCGGATTGTGAGGGTTACACAGAATAAGGATTCGGCAGGCTGGATTGATTAATTTCTTCAGTCCCTCCAAATCCATCTTATATTGCCCGGCTTCCAGTTTCAGCGGATTGTCGTTCACGATACGATGGTGTAAGGTGGGGACGATGCGGAACGGATGATATACAGGCGGTTGAATGATAACCTGATGTTCGGTCGAGGAGAAACAGTCGATAACAAACGCGATGCCTTTGACAATGCCGGGGACAAAGGTAATCCATTCCTGCTGTATGTTCCAGTTGTGCTGACGGTCGACCCAGTTTATAATAGCGTCAAAATACTTCTGTCCCGGTTCGGTATAGCCAAAAATACCATGTTTGGCACGTTCTATGATAGCTTCGGTGATAGCCGCAGGTGATTTAAAATCCATGTCGGCGACCCATAATGGGATGAGGTCAGGGTTTCCATAACGTTTGGCAAGGGCGTCGGTTTTTAACGCGTTCGTGCCTTTTCGTTCGATGATTTCATCAAAATTATATTTAGACATATAGATATTTATTATAATGATAGGTGCAAAGATATATAAATAATGCGAATCGGTAATTGAATTGTTTTTTTAGTTACAAGCTAATAAGCCGCTCTTCCAACCTGCCTTTCGGACAAGGAGTGCTATGTCTGTAAAAAAAAGTAACAAAAGTAACAGTAGTAAGTAGTTTACTAGAATTCAAGTTTACTAGCTTGCTAGGGCTCTTGTAAACTTACACGCTTGTAAACTCAAAAATTAAAAAAAGGTGACAAAAGTAACAGTTTTTAGAAGTCCTGTCTTTCAGACAGCGTTGGTTCTTTTCTTGTTGCGATTTTTACCGCGCGCAATCACAGATTGCTTGCCTTCCTTTTGCCCAAAGCCGCAAAAGGAAGCAAAAACGCTTTAACGCCCACTTCATAGGACGACCCGCTACGGGCTTAAAGGCTAAAC
>JAISKQ010000035.1 GCA_031260865.1 Prevotella sp. | reverse complement strand
AAAAAAGACTATTTTATTTACGAAAAAATATGTATTTTTGCAACCTCAAACATTTTTGAATATAAATGATAAACCGCGTTCTTATTCGTATCAGAGTTGTTCAAATACTGTTTTCATGCAGTCAGAACGAAACAACAGATTTGAAAAAAGCAGAAAGTGAGCTTCTGCTTAGTCTGCAAAAATCTTATGATTTGTATTTCTACCTATTATCGTTAATGGTAGAACTAACAAATGCTTATGCTCAAAAGGTTGACATCCGCAGGTCAAAATTTATACCTACCAAAGAGGATATAAGCCCCAATACTAAATTAATCAACAACAAATTTATTTCTCAGTTAAGCCAAAACACGGAGTTGGTAAAATATCTGGCTGACAGACCTTTTTCATGGTATGACCAAGAATCGTTTGTCCGAAAATTATTAGATAATATTCTGAAATCGGAAGCTTACAAAGAATACATCGCGAACCCCTCCTTTCAATATGAAGACGATCGCGAATTATGGCGTAAGATATTCAAGCAAATCATTTGCACCGATGAAGAATTATATTCTATACTCGAAGACGAAAGCCTTTACTGGAACGATGACATCGAAATTATCGAATCTTTTGTGCTGAAAACAATTAAACGTTTTGATGAAAGTAAAGGAACAGCGCAAGAACTCCTGCCCATGTTCAAAGACGACTCGGACAGGGAATTTGCAATAAAACTGTTGCGCGAATCATTATTAGGCGGAAACGAATACCGCAAGCTAATCGATAAATACACAAAGAATTGGGAATCGGAACGTATAGCCCAAATGGACATGGTAATCATGCAAATAGCGATAGCTGAAATCGCAGAATTTCCGGCTATCCCTATCAGCGTTACACTAAACGAATATATAGACATCGCCAAGTCGTACAGTACGGCTAAAAGCGCGTCATTTATCAATGGTATACTTGATTCCATTGTCAAAGAGCTGAAAGAAGAAAAGAAGATAATTAAGAAATAATAATATTTATCGTATTTACTTATAAAGTATATTTCAAATTATTCACTTATATTTGTAATGCGTTTTCCGAAAGGAATTAAATAAGAAAGATAAAATCAAATATTAAAGACCAATTATGACTTTATTAAATGTATTGTTACAAACTCCGTCGGGAGGAGGCTTAGCTGATTTGCTGGGAGGATCCACAGGTATGATTATTATGATGGTAGTACTTTTTGCCATTATGTACTTTTTCATGATCAGACCTCAGCAAAAGAAACAAAAAGCGTTGCAGGAAGCACGAAACGCCATTAAAGTGGGCGATAAAGTAGTAACCGCCGGCGGCGTTCATGGAAAAGTAAAAGAAGTGGGTGATACATTCTTCATCTTGGAAATATCGGATGGAGTGAAAATCAAAATAGAGAAATCTTCTGTTTACATTTCCGCTGAAGATACTCAGAAACAATAATTACTGAATTAAGAATGAAGAATTCTTCTTCATTCTTAATTTTTGATTCACTTATATGAGTGATACTGCCGAAAAAGAAACATTAACACAGAGGTTCAGAATTTTTTTCAATACAATTTCGTGGAAAAAGATTTTGACCTTTATGTTTTTTGTATTGTTATCCTGTATTTTTTGGATGATGCAAGTGTATCGTCAGAAATATGAGGCTACACTTATTATCCCCGTCAAATATATAAACGTGCCTGACAGTATTGTTTTCGAGAACGAATTACCGAAAACAATCGAAGTCCGCATAAAAGATGATGGTTCCACACTGTTCAAATATTACCTGATCAGAAGGACTGACTCGTTGGTCGTAGACGTTAGAGACGCGATAAAAAACACACAAGAACATGTCCTGCAAGGAAATAATTTCGAACAATTGATCCGTACCAAATTATATGCGACGTCTGAATTAATAAGCTACACCCCTACCCGCATGTCTTATTCTTACGCGTTGCTGCATAGCAAAAAATTACCCGTCATCTTTAACGGTAATGTAAGTTTAGACGCCGGTTATATGCTGGATGGCGATTTGTACACACACCCCGATTCGGCAATGGTATATGGAAGTTTCGCATCGCTGGATACCATCTATTTCGCATATACCGAATCCGATACCATTCGACATCTAAAGTCCGCGTCGAAGATAAAAATAAGAATGCAGCCTATTCCGGGAATAAAATATATACCGAATGAAGTGGAAGTGAATATTCCTGTGGATGAATTTATAAAAAAAGAGGTGGAAGTACCTATCACTTGCATTAATTTACCTAAAAATCTGACTATAAAATTATTCCCTTCATCAGTAAAAATAGAATTTTTTGTCGGGAAAAAAAGATCGGATAAAATAGACAGCAACAACTTTGAAGTAACGATCGACTACAACGACATAAAAGACATAAAAGACATAACTATACCGGTGCGTATAACCGACAGTCCAAACTATATACGGGCAATGGCCCCGATTCCGTCCGAAGTCGAATTTGTTCTTGAACAACAATAGTATGATTAAAATAGGTATAACCGGCGGCATTGGAAGCGGAAAATCCACTGTTTCCGAAATATTTTCCTTATGTGGAGTACCTGTGTATATCGCCGATATAGAGAGTAAGAAGCTGGTGACTGCATCGCCTGTCATCCGGGAGAAACTAACAGAATTGTTTGGAGAGGAACTATATGCGGGAGGAACGCTGGACAAGACAATGCTCGCCTCGCATATTTTCAATGATAAAAATAAGTTGGAAACTGTAAACGCCATTATCCATCCGGAAGTTGCCGAAGACTTTAGGTTGTGGGTTCAAAACCATGCTCAATATCCGATAGTGGCACACGAAGCTGCCATATTGTTTGAGTCGAGGTTTGACCGGTTGACGGATAAAGTGATCATGGTATATACACCGCTCGAAATCAGAATAGAACGGACGATGTTGAGGGATAATATTTCCCTCGAAAAAGTAATGGAGCGCATACAGAACCAGATGCCGGATGAAGAAAAAGCGAAACGTTCCGACTTTGTTATTATTAATGACAACACACAATCGTTAATAGAACAGGTTACATTAATCTTACAACAGTTAAATAGCTAATTAAAAGAAAGATGAAAGATGAAATACAAATTAACTATATCTGCCGCTTTACTGGGATTAATCGTATTATACGGATGCAATCCTCCTAAAACAGACAAAACAAAGACGTTATCCGTAACCATCGAACCGCAAAAATATTTTCTGGAAACAATCGCGGGAACACACTTCAAGGTTGAATGTATAATCCCTTCCGGAGCCAATCCCGAGAGCGCCGACTTTACCCCGTCTCAAATGATGAACCTCGGCAAAAGCGTCGCGTATTTTAAGATTGGATATCTGGGAATAGAAAACACGCTGATAGATAAAGTGACAAAAGGTGATTCCAATATCAAAGTCGTTGATTGTTCCGAAGGGATAAAGCGGCTTGGCAACCCGTGCGAGCACAGCCATAATATGGATAACCACGGACATGCCGGAGGAGACCCGCATATATGGAGTTCCGTTACTTCCGCTAAGATAATCGCGGAGAATATGTATAAAGGGCTTTTGGCGATTGACAAGGAGAACGAAGCAGATTATACAGCGAATTATAAAAAGTTGACGACTGAAATTAATAAGACGGACAGCATTATCAAATCGTATTTGGATAAAGCGCCAAGCAAAGCGTTTATCATTTACCATCCCGCCCTTAGCTACTTTGCGGAGGAATATGGTTTGACGCAATATTCGATAGAGCATGAGGGTAAAAATCCGTCGCCTTCACAGTTAAAAGAGCTGATAGACAGAGCTATTGCCGAAAAGGTGAGCGTTGTTTTTATACAACAGGAATTTGACGCGAAAAACGCGGAAACCATCGCTGAGGCAATCGGTGGAAAAACCGTACCAATCAATCTGTTGGCTTATAATTGGAGTGACGAAATGATTAAAATAGCTAAAGCCCTGTCTTTAGAAAACGAATGAATAAAATACTGGAAATAAAGAACCTATCGGTAGGATATGAAGATCATCCTTATGTTTTGAAGAATGTCAACCTTGATGTCTTTCAATATGATTTCTTGGGTATTATCGGGCCGAACGGAGGGGGCAAGACAACTCTTCTGAAAACGATACTTGGGCTTGTTAAACCAATATCCGGGGATATTTCTTATTTCAGGAATACGATGAAAACCGATAAGATAAATATCGGCTATTTACCTCAAATCAACCAGATTGACAAAAAATTTCCGATCTCGGTCTATGATGTGATTTTATCGGGGTTAACCATAAGACGCCGTATCTTTTCGCCATACACTAAGGAGCAGAAAGAACGGGTGGCTATTACGGCGCGCCAAATGGGATTGGATAAGCTTATCCACAGACCTATCGGAGCTTTATCCGGCGGACAATTGCAACGCGCGTTGCTCGGCAGGGCTATCATCGATAATCCCGATTTATTGATTTTGGACGAACCAAACTCGTATGTGGATAAACGCTTCGAGAGCGACTTTTATAAGTTGCTGGAAGAGATAAATAAAGAGACGGCGATTATACTGGTTTCTCATGATGTGGGCACGGTAATCTCCCTTGTGAAGAACATCGCCTGCGTGAACGAAGGCTTGCACTATCATTCCGGAACGAATATCACGACCGACTGGCTCGAAAAATCATATAGCTCCTGCCCTATCGAAATTATCGGACATGGCGATTTTCCTCATCGCGTATTAGAAAAACATGAGAATTGCGATTGCTGTAAAGAGGAGTGAGAGGGACTTGTTTCTTCATTTATTAATGTTTGATGGTTCTACTTCTTTTTCAAAAATTCACATAAAGCCTTTGTGGCTAAAGCTCTGTGGCTTATGTCATTCTTAATATCCATACCTAATTGGGCAAATGTTTGAGTATATCCATCCGGCTGAAAAACAGGGTCATATCCAAAGCCTGAATCTCCTTTTTCTTCAGAAATAATAACGCCTTCTATCTTTCCTTCAAACAGATGTTCTTCTCCATTCAATATTAAGGCGATTACAGTACGGAATTGAGCCTTTCTGTCGGTGATACCGTCCAATTCTTTCAAAAGCTTTTTCATATTTGCTTTCGCGTCATGGTCGCCTCCGGCGTAACGCGCGGAGTAAACGCCCGGAGCGCCATTTAAAGCGGCTACCTCTAATCCGGTGTCATCGCCAAAGCAATCATAACCATATTTTTCTTTTACATAGCGGGCTTTTATCAACGCGTTTTCTTGCAAGGTCTCTCCCGGCTCGTCAATGTCTTCATGGCAACTAATATCGTTTAAACTAAGTATTTCAAAGTTATCTCCTACGACTTCTCTTACTTCTTCCAGTTTATGGGCGTTATTGGTTGCGAATACTAATTTTCTTTTCATTTTTCTGTCAGTGAATTATAAGTTTCCAGCGCTTTTTCCAGCACAGTAAGCGCTTTTCCTAAATCTTCTTTTTTAAGGACGTACGCGATACGCACTTCATTCTTGCCTAAGCCCGGCGTCGTGTAGAAACCGGATGCCGGCGCCATAAAGATAGTTTGACCTTCATATTCAAAGTCAGACAAGCACCATGCGCAAAAATCATCTGTGTCATCTACCGGCAATCGGGCGACTGTATAAAATGCTCCCATGGGGATAGGCGAATAAACTCCGGGAATACGATTCAGCCTATCGACAAGAAATTTACGCCTTTCCACATACTCTTCATAAACATCCCGCAGATAATTAGGACTGGCGTCAAGAGAGGCTTCCGCGGCGATTTGACCGATAAGCGGAGGACTAAGGCGAGCCTGACAAAATTTCATAATCGTTTTGCGCAGCTCTTTGTTCTTTGTTATCAGCGCGCCGATACGAATGCCGCATTCACTATAACGCTTCGATACGGAGTCTATCAATATCACATTATCTTCAATGCCGACCAAATGGCAGGCTGACACATAAGGTGAATTCGTATATATAAAGTCGCGATAAACCTCGTCCGAAAACAAATAAATATCGTATTTCTGTACCAAATGTTTTATCCGGTTCATTTCCGCGCGCGAATACAAATATCCGGTCGGATTGTTCGGATTGCAGATTAGAATACCCTTTGTGCGTTCATTTATCAACTCTTCAAATTTCTCGATAGGAGGCAATGCGAAACCTTCATCTATACTGGATGACACTGATCGGATGACAGCGCCTGCCGACGCGGCGAATGCCATATAATTGGCATAAGCGGGTTCGGGCACAATGATTTCATCACCCGGATCCAAGCAGGCGAGAAACGCGAAAAGAACAGCTTCCGAACCGCCGGTAGTAATAATAATATCATCGGGCGATACGTTTATTTTATATTTAGCATAATAACCAATAAGTTTTTCCCGATAAGAACGGTAGCCATCGCTCGGACTGTATTCCAATATTTTACGATCAATATTCCTTATCGCGTCAAGCGCCTCTTCCGGTGTAGGCAGGTCAGGCTGACCTATATTCAAATGATATACTTTCAGACCTCTGGCTTTGGCTGAATCTGATAAAGGAGCCAGTTTCCGGATAGGAGAATGTGGCATTTCTATACCTCGACGCGAAATTTGCGGCATAACGACAAACTTGTTTGTTTCTTATTTTACAATGAGACGCAAATATACAAATAATAGAGAGATGTTACAGTTGGTGATAATAGATTAGATTGTTATTTTTATTTATCCGTGCTATATTTAGAAATTAAAGATGTAAATTTGAACTTTATTTTTTCTTAACTTAACATACGTGTATAAATAATTGATGAATATTTTTTCGGATCTCAACTGTTTTTTCAAAGCATTCTTACCCCATCGAAAGGATGAAAAAATACTTTTCTTTGGATTATTGTGTTTTTATTTAATATATTCTCTCATCATTGTTTTCAATACCTCTCTCATCGATAATGTTTCCGTAGAAACAGATCTTTATTTCTCTTACGATAATCCTCTGATTCTGAAGTACGGACGGACACAGATAAGCGGTCATCCCTTGCTCATATTTTTTTATTATCCTTTTGTGTTAATAGGGAACGGTCTGGTGTGGCTTACTGCATTTAAGGTAAAGACTTTGTTTTTTGTCCTTTTATCGTCATCCATGATAAGCCTTTCATGCGTTTATATCTATCGATATTTCAGGGAAATAATAGAAGTAAAGAAGTATGTCTCTTACTTGTTCTCTTTATTTTTTGC
>JAISKQ010000025.1 GCA_031260865.1 Prevotella sp. | reverse complement strand
CTATGCAAAATATCGAGCAACGCGACAGAGTCCGCGCCGCCGCTCACGCCTACGATAACCTTACCGTAATCTTCCAGTAATTGGTTTTCCTGTATATATTGCCTGACTTGTAATATGTTCATAATGAAGTCTTAGAATAGTTATCTCTTTGCCTGTATCGGTATAAAGTTAATTAATTGTTTGATAGCTTAAAGTTTCAAATAGGAAAAATAATATTTCTCCACTTTTTTGGATAATAATTGTATATTCAGCATATCGGAAGCTTCCGATATATCTTTGATTGTACCGTCATTGTAAAGTATATCAATGCTGTCGTCCTCTTCGTTGTACATATTGGTATAGATAACATCGGATGAATAGAAGTAGCTTGCTTCGTATTCTGTGATATTCAATTCCGCCATATACCTGTCCACATGCTCCCTTATGTGTGAGGGAGGTACAGGTTCATTTGTGATTTCCATCTTAAAGAGCTGCCTGTTGATAAGGCACATACTCAATCGGGACAACACGGTATCCTCCTGTTCAGCCCATACTTTCAGCGCGCACCAAATATCGTTATCGTCTAATTTCGCAAAATACCGAAGGACTGTATCCCTGTCATTTTCAAAGCGATTTTTATCCACATTGTTTTCGAGGAAATAGTGTAAGGCGGGAGAGCCAAAAAGTTTCACGCCATTGGTTGACAGCTCTTTGGCACGGGTCAAGGTTTTTATCAACATCCTCTCCGCGGCGACGGCCGTTTTGTGTAAATACACTTGCCAGTACATCAGGCGGCGCGAAGTGAGGAAATTTTCTATCGAATAGATACCTTTCGCTTCCACGACCAAACGGTCGTTCCGTATATCAAGCATTTTGATGATACGCGCCGAGCCAATATTACCTTCGGTCACTCCGGAGAAAAAGCTGTCGCGCCGGAGGTAATCCAAGCGATCTACATCTAATTGCCCGCTGACTAACTGGTGGAGGAATTTTTTCGGGTATTCGTTTTTAAATATCGCGATGCAGGTATCTAATTTTCCCTCTAACTCTTTATTCAGGTAATCCATGAATGCCAAAGAAAGTTCTTCGTGATGTATTCCGTTTGTAAGCGTGTGTTCCAACGCATGAGAAAAAGGGCCATGCCCCACGTCGTGTAATAAGATACAGGCTAAAGCTCCCATAGCCTCATCGTTGGTTATTTCATGTCCTTTTGCCCTAAGGCTGTTAATGGCTTCGTCCATCAGGTACATCGCCCCGATTGAATGATGCAGGCGGGTATGTTGCGCGCCGGGATATACAAAAAAAGCAAGCCCCATCTGTTTTATCCTGTTCAATCGCTGCAATATCGGGTGCTGGATTAAGTCATAAAGAAAACTGTTCGGTATCGTTATAAATCCGAACACCGGGTCGTTAATGATCTTCTTCTTTAGGGTCATATTGTATATGATTTATTTTTTGAGTATTTAGAAACCGTTTTGAATTTTACCAAAATATATTGGTATTCAAAGATAGGAACATTTTGTAAAATACAGTTACACTCATCTGTCGCTGTTTTTGAGAATGCCGGCCTTGCGGAACTTTTTATGCACAACATTATATACCGCCAAAAGCGAATTAACTTTTTATAACATAAATTAATGCCTGCAAACGGCTTAAAACCGTCATCTCTTTTTTGCAAAATTATCTATATATAGTAAGAAACTTTTTCTAAAACCCTAAAAACTATAATAGATATGTCGAAGTACAACGAAGAATTAGCCGAACAAATCGTGTCATACATCGAAGATGACACCTATTCAATTTCCGAAATATGCGAAATACTGAACATCAGCCGCAAAACCTTTTACGAATGGCAAAATATAAAGCCGGAGTTCCGAAAAGCCGTTAAGGAGGCGAAAGAATGTTTTGACGAGAAATTAGAGGCGACCGCCCGGCGCTCATTGATGCGCAAGATTAATAATTACAACCTGATAGATATTTACAAAACTTATATACCCGACCCGAACGACCCCGACGAGCTGATTTTACAATCGAAGGTGGTGCGCGACAGGGAATACGCGCCCGACACAAGCCATCAAATTAGTCTTGGCTCGCTACGACAAGAAGATGGAAAAACAGCAAGCGACGGAAAAAGAGAACAAGCCCCTTCGTATTATTGTGGATACGGATGAATCGGCGGTGAACGTGAGGGACTGTATGGATAAACTGTGGGGCGACACCACGATTGTGGAGCTGGGGGATAATGTTGACCCATCACGGATTAGAAAACCCTGTCAGGAGGAAAAAGGCGACTTGTCTGCCAAAGAACCGAAACAAGAGGAACCAAAGCCTGAACCTCCGAAGCCCGAAGAAACAAAGACCGAACCTCCGAAGATGGAACCCTCAAAACCCGTGCCGCCGAAGCCTCCTGTCGCTCCCGTCAACAGCGGGTCGAAGATAGCGCCTCCGGGATGGAAAATACTGTAAAGAGTTACAAGTTACAAGAAAATGAAGAATTTAAAAAGGTTCAAAGTTTTGAGTTTAAAGTACTTATTACTCATTACTCATTATTCATTACTGATAACTTAATTGTCTGTTTCGACCCAACGGGTCGTATGTTTATAGCTAATATCATAATCTCATCTATACGACCCCGCAAGGGGTCGAATGCAGACGGTATGTGTTTTTGCTATAAACATACGACCCCTTCGAGG